>DATMNR010000534.1:0-6755 GCA_035568795.1 Ktedonobacteraceae bacterium | reverse complement strand
AGCTAAGAAAGATTCGAGGGTTCCACCTGCAACAACTAAGCCCCCAGCCTGACCCATGCGCTTGAGAAATGTTCGCCTGTCAATTTCAGGTATCATTACGCACCATGACCTTTCTATTGGTAAACCTGGTTTATCTAGAGTTAACTTACGGTAAATAAGAGAGCACGCGCTCCAGGAATAGCTTTGTGCGCTCCTGCTTGGGTTGCGTAAATATTTCTTCAGGATCGCCTTGTTCTACAATCACTCCATCGGAAATAAAGACGACACGATCGGAAACATCACGCGCGAATTGCATTTCGTGCGTCACCACTACCATCGTGCTTCCTTCATAAGCCAGGTCTCGCATGACTTTGAGAACCTCACCTACCAGTTCAGGGTCAAGCGCCGAGGTTGGCTCATCAAAGAGTAGCGCCTGGGGCTGCATAGCCAGGGCGCGCGCAATGGCCACACGTTGCTTCTGGCCACCAGAGAGCCTGTTTGGGTAAGCGTCACGTTTTTCTGCAAGACCAACTTTTTCTAGTAACTTCTCACCAAGATCTACCGCCTGATCCCTGGACATTTTGCGAACTAATAAAGGCGCCTGGATCACGTTCTGCAACACAGTCATATGTGGAAAGAGGTTAAAATTCTGGAACACCATGCCCAGTTCACGACGAATCGGAGCAAGTTGTTTGTTTGAGAAATGAGGATCAAGCCGCTGGCCATGGATGTAGATATCACCACTCGTATGCTTTTCCAGCCCATTGAAGCAGCGTATAAGAGTACTCTTACCTGAGCCGCTCGGGCCAATCAAAGCTACGACTTCCCTTTTGTGTACCTCGAAATCGACATCTTTGAGAACATGCTTATCGCCAAAATATTTATTGACCTTGATGCCATTAATGATGATCTCTGAAGGAATAGGATCTATGGAAAAGTCGCCACTACTGGTACCAGGATTTAAAGTGTCATCTGGTAGGGTTTGCTCGGAGTCCAAAGGGTCACTCCTTTCCTTACTGCAAGGCAAATCCTGGCAGACAGAATCACCTGGAAAAATGCAGCCTAGAATGTTGTTGTACAGTATAGTGTTGAGCATACAGCCTGTCAAGGGATTCTGTCTTCCAATTTCAGGGTTTTTCGATGGCGCTTTACTTGCTCCTTCCCACGCCGGGGAAAGGGAAAAGGTGGGGACACCCCACCACCCCACCAAGGGACAGCTGTCCCTTGGAACCCTGCTTTTAATTTCTATGCATCCGTTACAAGGTGCTATACTGTACTCATCTAACAAGATAAACCAGGGATAGGTGAACGATGCCATTTCTCGAAACGCCAAATACTATCATGTACTACGATATTTTTGAGCCAAATTTCACCGCAATTCCCCTATCTTCCCAGAGAAACGCTTTACTTTTGATTCATGGTTTTGGCGGAACACCCGAAAGTGATTTTGGAGCACAGTTGCCAGTCTTGCAGAGCCATTTTCGAGTTATTGCCCCACATTTGCATGGATATGGCCGTTCTACACACCGCAATAGCTACTCACTTTCCTTTTATCGAGATGATGCGAACGACCTTACAACACTTCTCGATTCATTGAATATCGAAAAAGTGCTGGTATTGGGCTTTAGCGATGGTGGTATCGTAGGTCTTCTACTGGCAGGATTATATCCCGAACGAGTCTCAGCGCTCGCTGTAATGGGCGCTCAACCAACAATCAACGCCCAGAATGTAACTGCTATCAGACACTGGTTGGTCGAAGCACCATTGTCACAAGATTGGCAAAAAGAACTGGCTAAGCTCCATGGAGAACCTTACTGGCGATCACTTCCACGCATGTATGTCGAGGGACAGGAAAAACTGGTCGCTGCCGGAGGCGTGATCATCACCGAGGAAGAGTTGGCATCTATTCGCTGCCCGGCGCTTATCATACATGGCAAACGTGACCGTATTGTCCCAGTCGATTATGCTCATATCATTACCGAGCGCATCCCCAACGCACAGATACTGCTTTTTGATGCCGGACATGCCGCACATCGACGTTGTGAGAAGGAGTATACCGCAGCGATCTTGGAATTTTTCCTGGATCAGCAAAGTAGAAAGGAATTACAATAACTATGCCTGAAGCTCGTCCACGAGCGCGCGACCTCGGATTAACGATTGGTGTTCTCCCTCCGGGGCCACTCGATGCAATTACAGACATTGCGGGAGTACGAGTCGGACATTGTACAGTGTGGGAAGGGGAAAGTCCCGGTAAACATGGGTCAGGTCCCGCACGCACAGGAGTTACAGCCATCGTGCCACCAGGGGATTACTTTGAAGAACAACTCTATGCTGGTTGCTCCGTACTCAATGGCTGCGGCGAAATTATTGGTATCACAAACCTGAATGAATTGGGAATATTGGATACACCTATTCTCCTGACGAATTCAATGAGTATTGGCATCGTATATCACGCGACTGCGCGGTTTTTGTGCGCGCGAGATGAGCGCATTGGGCGTACCAACGTAACCATGCCAGTAGTCGGCGAGTGTGACGATAGGTATTTGAATGATGCGGCAGGCTTTCACGTGAGAGAAGAGCATGTAGTGCAAGCATTGGAGAACGCAAGTGAAGGTCCTGTCGCGGAGGGAACAGTTGGTTCCGCAACCGGCTTACACTGCTTCGATTTCAAAGGCGGTATTGGGACCTCATCGAGACAGCTACCAGACCAATTTGGCGGTTATACTGTCGGAGTTCTGGTCAATACGAATTTTGGTAATCGTCATAACCTGACCATTGCAGGCGTACCAGTGGGACGTGAAATTCAAGATCTTATGCCAGAAGATATCGGCCATGACAAACCAGCCGAGGGATCTTGTATTGTTGTTGTTGCTACAGATGCTCCGTTCCACCCCTTGGGTTTGCAGAGACTTGCTCGTCGTGCAGGTTTAGGGCTTGCTCGCACTGGCTCTACCGCCCATAACGGAAGCGGAGAGATTTTTCTTGCTTTTTCAACTGGTGTGCGTATTCCACGCCAGCTCACTGAACCCGAGATACAAATTCGTCTAATTCCTGAAAGCTCACCGGCTCTCAATCTACTTTTTGATGCCACTGTCGAAGCCACAGAGGAAGCAGTATTGAACGCGTTATTTCGCGCAACTACGGTCAGGGGGATTGGTGGTCATATCCTCTACGAGTTACCTATAGAGCGTACTCAAAACATATTATACAAATACGGTCGTCTCTAAGATCCTCATTTTCTGCAAAACTATGCCGTATTGACGTTTAATTCCAATAATCCTTGCTGGTTAAGAAGCATAAGGTGCAATTAGCCTATTTGCGCTACCTGAACGCATAAGGACTGGAAACCAACAGCTTTTTCAGGTAAAGTGCCTCTATGCATCAAACACAGCAATATATTCGGTCTTTGTAAAGCGAGGTTTAGTATGTTCTTTCCGCCTGATCCTGACGTCACCAATTTTCCACCCGAAGGACGTTATACATCTCTCAAGACGTCAAAACTTCCACCAGAAAGCCAGCCAGAACGCTACAATACAATTACAAATCCTAAATACCCAATCGTCATTCCAGCTTCGACAAGACGAAAACGTACTGAACCATTAGAGCATTCAAGATATCGCAAAGGTCGTTTTATTTTCCCCGGTATTTTGCTAGGAAGCGTATTAATCATTGCTCTTGCGATGTTCTTTGTCGTTCCATTGGATAATAATAACCAGCATCCCAGTACGATCGCGCAGGCAATTGGAAATCTGATTTCAACCCAACACATAAATGAAATGGAAACCCTACAACAGCTTTCCACTCCTACATCATCGCTCATAACAGACGAGGGTTCATGTGGTGGGAGCGACATTTGGGGTACATGCGCAACGTACATAACAGCCAGCGGAGTAATGGGATCAGGTCAAATGCAACGGCCAATCAAAGGAGCCGTAATCACCCAGGCTTTCAGCCACCTTGAATATCAACTATGGTGCGGATGTTGGAAACCTCATACAGGCATCGACCTTGCTGCTCCTTACGGAACACCTGTGACAGCCGCAGATAATGGACAGGTCATCTGGGTCGGTTGGGACTGGTCAGGTCTAGGCTGGGCGGTCAAAATCAATCATGGTGATTATATTGCTACAATCTACGGTCACCTTGATCATTTCATAGTTAAAGTTGGTCAAAATGTATCCATTGGGCAGGTGATTGGTTATGAGGGTAGTACAGGAGCCTCTACAGGGCCGCACGTACACTTCATGGTACTTGTTCGTAACATCTGGGTTGATCCGACAAAATATGTGCAATTACCATGAACAAAGTGAAAGGCTGGCTTTGATAACTGCCAGCCTTGCAACTACTCTTTTATCAACTCTTTAGGAAGCTTTGGCGCTACTCTTGGGGCGACGGCGACTGATTGAACCGCCTTTTCGTCCTGCTGCTTGTGCCTCTTCACTTGTCCACTTGTGCGCAGTACCCTGGGCATGGGCTGCTTTTCCACCTTTACTGGCAATTTCACGCTTCTTTTCTGAACTCATTGATGCAAAGCCACGGCCACTACCTTTGCTGGATGCCATTGTTAAACCTCCTTTTATCAAATGTTTAACTCTCTTTACAGGAATATTTCAACAACATAATAGACAGTATTCATAGTACTTATCCATCGAAATATCCTCTTCATTCAAAGCATAACAGCCAATTAACTCATGTACAAGTGAACAATAAAATACTCAGCAATTTCTAAGGTTATCTCAACAATTTCTAAGGAAAAATGTCATTTCTGATTCAAGTTAATATCGCCGCTATCAGACTTCATTGTTACATTTGTTCCCGGTGCTTGAGAGCCCGTACCTACATTCCCTGTTACATGTGTACCTGAACTATTGTTTTGAACACCTGGCATGTTTATTGAACCTGAATTTGTCGTGGCATCGACATGAAATGCTGGAGATGTTGGCAACGCAACAGTGACTGTTCCACTCGTAGTGATAAATTGATAGTTCCCGCCTGCACTAATGGTCCCATCAAAGTTTATATCACCAGAATTCGTTGTCAATGAGGATGAACCACTCAACGTGTCATTTGAAGCATTTATCGTACCATCATCGGCAACTAATGTCATTTGTCCATCTACACCCTTGACATTGATAGTGCCAGATCCTGCATTTAGACTCAAATTAGTCCCCGTTGGCACAGTTACCAGCAAATCTTGAGAATTTGGTATAGTGGCAGTTATGGTATTGCCGTTCTGGCTAATGCCTTGTTGAATATCATTGGGATTGCCCGGAAAGCTATTCCCACCTACAGGTTGGATACTTACATCATTCGATGGGCCTTGAGTAACCGTTACATTACCATTCGGATCGTTAATCACAATGGTCGCTTGCCCGTTAACTGTATAGTCATAGTTTTGTGGCACTACTTGTTGCTTGTTAATAAAGGGGTTGTGGCCAAAATCAGGGCCGTTACCGTCTCCAAAACCGCTGCCGAAACGGGAACCCCCACTTATTAAGCTAAAAATAATGAACGCTAGAATAATCCAGAACCAGGGTCCTCGACCACGCCTGCTATAAGGCCTTTGCCTATAATTCCCACCTTGCATTTGTCCTGGAACAGGGCCAGCGTTTGGACGAAGACCGGTATAACCCTCTTGTTGCGGTAACGATGATGGTGCTGAACCCCATTTATTTTCTTCACGATAATCACTATTTATCGGTTGAGGAGTATATGCTTCCTGCTCCTGCGGATTATTCTGTGTATCAAGTTGTTGTGAGGGTTTCCAATCGGGGTCAGCAAATTGCATCTCCTGATTACTCATATCTGATTCCATTTCTGCTTTGTTCAACATGCATGCTTACATTATAAACTACGCTCCGTAATTGATAAAGTTACAACGATGACTTTCTTGCCAACCTCCGCCCATGAAAGCCCCTGCTTTCAATCATGGGATGAATTCGGCGTTCCTTATCGAGGCAGGTAAAGAGGGAAAACTTCCCCTTTTCGCTGCCCGAAAAGAATACAGAAGTATGAAGAAGGCCTATAAGTACCGTCTCTACCCAACAAAGAAGCAAGAACGCTGGTTGAATGAGCAACTCGCCCTCTGCGCAGAGTTGTACAACGCCGCACTGCAAGAGCGGAAAGACGCCTATGCGCTGTGCTGTAAGAACATCACCTTCACGCAGCAATGTGCCCAGCTTCCCGCCATCAAAGAGATCAGGCCCGAATATGAAGCCATCCACTCCCAGGTCTTGCAAGATGTCCTGCATCGCGTCGACAAAGCCTTCAAGGCCTTCTTCCTGCGCGTGAAAGCTGGCCAGACGCCCGGCTACCCGCGCTATAAATCCCGATTCCGCTACGCTTCCCTCACCTACCCGCAAACGGGTTTCGGCATCGATGAGCAAGGCAAGCTCTCCCTTTCCAAGATTGGGCATCTCAAGATCGTTCAGCACAGATCCACGAAAGGCGTCGTCAAAACGTGCAGCATCGTGAGAAA
This sequence comes from Ktedonobacteraceae bacterium, assembly GCA_035568795.1. Classification (GTDB taxonomy): domain Bacteria; phylum Chloroflexota; class Ktedonobacteria; order Ktedonobacterales; family Ktedonobacteraceae; genus DATMNR01. The sequence continues at coordinate 298 of DATMNR010000534.1, read as the reverse complement.
CTCGACGGGAAAGTGGTTTGTGTGCTTCTCGTGCGATGAGGTCGATCCGGCTGGATTGCCACCCTCGGACGAGCGTGTGGGCATCGATATGGGGCTCAAGACCTTTGCCTTCCTCTCCACTGGCGAACAGATTGACACCCCGCGCTTCTTCAGGGAAGAAGAGAAACACCTGGCTCAAGCTCAACGCCGTCTCTCCAAAGCGGAGAGAGGCACCCCACAACGACACAAACGGCGCAAGATCGTGGCACGAGTGCATGAGCGCATCCGCTGGCGGCGCGAGAACTTCGTCCAACAGGAG
>DATMNR010000533.1:0-11730 GCA_035568795.1 Ktedonobacteraceae bacterium | reverse complement strand
ACGATATCAGCGCATCCATCAGGCAGGCCAGTCCGATGAGCAACTCCCTCTCGATACTCGATATGTGCCGCGTAGGGATGGTCCTCGACTTTGTGGACGGCCTCTTTCCGCATGTCGGCATTGGGTTCGATCCCAATCACCCGCTCGGCCCGCTCACCCCAGATCGCGGTGGATAGTCCGGTCCCGCTGCCCACATCCACCACCAGGGCGGGATGCGGCATACCAATCACCTGCGTCAGCAGATCGAGCAAAGCCAGTGGTGGCGTCGGGCGCACCCGATCGTAGCTGCTGGCTTTGCCAGTCCAAATGTCACCGGTTTCTGTCATGCTGTTTCCTCTTTTTCTCTCTTCTCCAACCACATCCCAGTCCGTTTTCCCCCTGGCCCATTGTTGTCCGGTATTGGGAGTAGTCGTTTTGTGTTTGTCGTGAGACGACGGTCCGCAGTATCCCACCATGTGGTTCTAGGGTGCGCGTCGCGTCACCATAATTACCAATGGGGAATTTGCATTACCCCATGACCCAGGAGAATTTTTTCGGGAATAGAGCGTTAAGTAACACCGCTACGTTGCTGTTCTCCACCCTGACATCTGGGAAAGCGTAGCGAAGTTCATCCAGGCTGCGATATCCGAAGAGCAGTTGCAAAAAAACAAGCGCAGGACAACTTGCATCTGCAGTGTTTTTATAGACTGGTGCCCGCCATGGTTCAACGCGCGTGATGTGTCCCTTGTCAAAGACCATTTGTATACCACCTCGGAAGAGGTCAAGCGTGAATTGGCCAGTGTAGCATGCTCCTGGAGAGTTTGCGAGACGTTTCTCTAACACTGGAGCAATATGTCGAATGAATGACAGCACATCCGGTACGCGCACGTACCACGCATAAGGCGGTTCATAGAATGGGGCCAGGGTCTCACCAAGCACCTCATAAATGGGATGCTCGCTACCGAAGGAAAAACTTATTTCAAGTAGCGGCGGAACATCAGATCCAACCGTTGGTATCTGCATCCCGTAAGTTTGAAGCAATCGCAAAAGTGTTGGCACCACCGCTTGCCAGTTAACACCGGCAGCGATGTCCAGTGCAAAAACATGAAGACTCTTACCCCAGCGCCTGGTTGCTAGCAACACATAGCCTTGTACCTTGCCAGTATAGTCAACAATCATTCTCACGCACATTTGCTTGCCACTGAGACTCGGATCCGTCTCCTCTATGATCTGGTAGCGCCAGAATTGTTCTGATGTGATGTTCCAAACCATGCTCGCTGAACGCTGGCGATTATACAACTCCATTAACTGGGGAATGTCCTCGGGTGTCGCTACTCGAAGCGAATAAGGTTCAGGAGTAGATTCTTGCTCCCTGGGGATGAGTGAAAGATAGGTGACTCTGCTCCCTTCCAATTCCAAAGCATACTCGTAGCCAAATTGACGATAGAAGTATAAAATACCTGTTATCGCCTGTGCAAGGTGACCTTCCGCTTCGCTCCTCGCGTGCAACATCTCAAATAACTTGCGTATGAGTCCTCGATTGCGATAGTCTGGGTGGGTAACAACAAATTCCGGTTGCCCGACTCCAAAGGCAATGCCTTCGTACTCCCATTCCAGTCGCCACAGGCACGTGCAAGCAACAAGAGGATTGCCCTCTTTTGTTGTGTCCTCTATCACAGCATAGTCGCCAGGCCCCATCAATGGAAAATTTCCACTCATATGGCGGCGCACACTCGTTATCGCATAGATATTGAATGGTTCATCTTCTTTGTCGCGAAAGACCATACCGCACAACTGAGCAATATTTTCTGTATCCTCTGGAGTAGACCAACGTTGAAGTAGGCCCTCACCTAATTCACGACGATAGCTGGCTGCTGCGGCTGGATGTGTTTCCATAGTTCTGGTTCCCCTGTCTTCTATTCATCATGCCAGGGGAATTGTAGAAGAGTGTTGAAAGTGTGTCAAGCGAGTTTGGCTGCGTCTACGGGAATTGACGTTGATATAACTCGGCGTAACGCCCACCCAATGCCAGAAGCTCATCATGAGTACCCCGTTCAACAATCTGCCCCTTATCGACTACGAGCACCAGGTCGGCGTCGCGTATTGTCGAAAGGCGGTGCGCGATGATAAAGGACGTGCGACCACGAAGCAGTTTCTTCAACGCATTCTGAATCAGTCCTTCAGTATAGGTATCGATGTTAGAGGTGGCTTCGTCAAGTATCAGGATGCGCGCGTCGGCCAGCACCGTACGGGCAAAAGCAATCAACTGCCTCTGGCCCTGACTCAGCCCGGTTCCGCGTTCACCCAACTTCGTCTTGTATCCATCTGGTAGTGCTTGAATGAAATCATGTACACTCACTGCCTTAGCTGCCTCTTCTACCTCTGCATCTGTGGCATCAAGGCGTCCATAACGAATATTATCAGCTACTGTGCCCGAGAAAAGGAAAGTGTCCTGCTGGACAAATCCAATTTGCCGTCGTAGACTTGCAAGCGTTACATCGCTTGTATCAAATCCGTCAATCAGTATCTTGCCGCTTGTGACATCATAGAAGCGAGGAATCAGGTTGACCATCGTGGATTTACCTGCGCCTGTTTCTCCAACGAGCGCGATGGTCTGCCCCTGTTCGGCAATTAGGTTGATATCACGAAGCACCAGATTTGTGGGATCGGGTTTGGCTGCATAGCTGAAATTGACATGTTCAAAAACGACGCGTCCTTCTATCGGTGGTAGTACCTGTGCATTGGGACTATCTTTCTGTTGTAGTGGTGTATCAATCAGATCAAAGATGCGTTCAGCGCCGGCGAATGCGCTTTGCATCTGCGTATAAATATTGCTGATGATCTGAATAGGGCGGAAGAACTGCTGCACGTAGATGAAAAATGCTACTACAATTCCAACTTGAATCTTGTGGGTGACGACCAGCCAGCCACCGAATGCTCCTACGATAACTGTTGCCAGTGTACTTAGCATATCAATGGAGGGTGTAAAAGCTGAAGTGACAATTACGGCTTGTACATTTACGTCTCGATTAGCCGCGTTATGTTCAGCGAAATGTTGAATATTCGCCTCTGTTCGATTATATGCCTGGGCTACGCGTACGCCCGCAAGCTCCTCTTCTAATTCTGAAGAGACGATACCTAGTACAGTGCGAGTTTTACGAAAGGCAACGCCAGAACGTCGAGCGAATAACACAGTTACCCAGATCATTACAGGCAGAACGAGAAAACAGGCCGCAGCAAGTGGTAAGCTCAATATCACCATGGCTATGATAATACCAACTAACGAGAACACACTGCCGATGACCTGAGTAATACCCTGGCTGAGCAATTGATTGATCGTCTGGATATCATTCACTAGCCGTGACATCAAATCACCCGCTTTATTCTGGTCAAAAAATGCCAGCGGAAGCAATTGTATTTTCTCGAAAATCTGGACACGCAGTTGTGCCAGGAACCTTTGACCAATCCAGCCAATCAAGTACACCTGCCCGGATTGTGATGCAAGTCCGACTACATAAACGCCCAGTAAGAGAAGCATCGTCATAGTCAAACCTTGAAGATCTTTTTGTGTAATATTCACATCAATCGCGCGAGCAATCAGCGCTGGTCCTAGAGCTTGTACCAGCGCGGAGATGCTAACCAATACAAGTGCGCCCAGGAGTTGCAGGCGGAAAGGTGTGAGATAGCGCAGCAATCGAAGCAGCAGCGTGCCACTTTGAATACGTTCCCGTCCATCTACTCTTCCCGAACCATATATATGGGCTATCTGATCCGCGCTTACTCGCTGATTCATACATTCTCCATAAAAAGTCGTAAGTGTTTATGCAATAGCTACTTCTTTTTCAATGAGCAGTTGTGATTCGAGTAGCTCAGCATACTCACAACTGCTTCGCAGCAATTCTTCGTGCGTTCCCTTTGCTATGAGCCGTCCATCTTCCATGAGTAAAATCAGGTCGGCATTGCGAACAGTGCTAATCCGTTGCGCGATAATGAAAGATGTACGGTTTTCCATCAAAGTTAGTAAAGCTTGCTGAATTTGGTATTCAGTCTCCGCATCTACCGCTGATGTACTGTCATCAAGGATTAATATCGAAGGATTGAGAAGGAGCGCACGAGCAATGGCAATGCGTTGCTTCTGACCCCCGCTTAACCCAACACCACGCTCACCCACAACAGTTTCATAGCCAGTAGGAAAGTTGGTGATAAACGAGTGTGCTTGAGCGGCTCTTGCGGCGGCTTCGATCTCTTCCTGAGTTGCGCCTGGAAGACCATACGCAATATTTTCTCGTATAGTGCCACTGAAGAGATTTGTCTCTTGCAGTACAATTCCAATGAAAGAACGTAAACTTACCAGTGTCACATCACGAACATCGTATTCATCAACCATCACTTTCCCATCTGTAACATCATAAAAGCGTGGGATCAAATTGATAATCGAGGATTTGCCTGAACCGGTTTTTCCCAGGACTGCAACAGTTTGGCCTGGCTCCGTGACGAATGAGACATTGGTTAATGTCATTATCTCACTGCCAGCATAACGAAAAGAAACATCCTCGAACTCAACGCGGCCATGGAGGTGGGTCAAGGCAATAGCATCAGGTTTATCTGTAACCTCGATTGGAGCATCGATTACCTCGAACACACGGTGCGCGGAGGCAGCCGACTGTGTAATAGATGTTAGTGTGCTGCCGAGGATGAAAACGGGCAGCAGCAGGTAGGTCAGGTATGAGTTGAAGGCGACTAATTGTCCAATGTTAAGCTGTCCTCCGATTACCTGAGCGCCTCCGAACCAAATAACCGCGAGTGTGCCGAGATTAGCGATAAAAAAGATAAGAGGGAAGGACAAAGATGTGCCTCGCACAATTGTCAGATTCTCTCGCAGCAAGTCATCATTGGCGTTCTGATAACGTGCCACTTCATATGGTTCTCGCACAAATGCCTTGATTACACGTACCCCTGCCAGATTTTCCTGTAGAATAGTATTGAGGTTGCCAAGCTTTTGTTGCACCAGGCGGAAGCGTGGCCCTATTCGACGTAGAAAAAATAAAAAGATAGTCAGAATGGCTGGAACTATTGTCAGCACAATTAATGCAAGGCGCCAGTTCGTAAGAAGCAAAATAATTGCGCTTCCAAATAGCATCACTATCGCATTCACGAGTTGTAATAGCCCATTACCTGTGAAATTGCGCACTGTATCTACATCACTCGTAACGCGAGTCATCAATTGTCCCGTCTGTGCCTGGTCATGATAGCTAAAGCTCAGATTTTCAAGTCGGGCGAAAATGGCGTTTCGCATTTCATAGGCTGCGCTTTGTGAAGCTTTCTCACTCCAAAATCCTTGCGTGAATGTGAAGAGGTTTCGAATGGCTGCTACAAGCAATAAGAGCAACGAGGCATATAAAATCACATTGAGGTTGCTAGCGCTGATACCACGATTAATCAGCACCTGTAAAATGAGTGGGGTAATTAAGCTTGTTAACGTGACGATAAGCAAACTGATAAATGCCCCTAATGTTACAAGCCAGTACTTCCGCAAGTATCCAAGTGCGCGCCAGAGATCACCCATTGCGTCCCGCCTTTCAAATGCATCGTTTCAACTAGCGGTGGTATTTGTAACAGTTGCATCAGTTGCATCACTTGTAACAGGCTTTTCTGCTTACAGATTAGACGTATGTACAAACTGTTACAGGGTAATCAAACCTCTGCGGACTCCTCGACTGATAGCGTCCGTGCGACTACTTGCTCCTAGTTTAGCATATATTGAAGAGACATGAAATTTGACCGTGTGTTCGCTGATCTGAAGTCTGCGTGCGATCAGTTTATTAGGTAACCCTCGACTGAGCAATTCCAATACTTCACGTTCGCGAGCCGTAAGCGCTTCAACTGGCAAAACAGCATCAATGTTGTCCATCTCAAAATCGCTTGAAATATAGGGATTGCTCTCACGACCGCGCGGATGACGTACACCCCATTGAGGTACGTCCAGCTCTTGCGGCCGTTGACCTGGTCGTAATGCATTATTATTCGGCTGTGTATCATACATATTCGGAATCACTCGCAGGCCATGAGCAGCAGCCAGCACAGCTACTTGAAGCTGTGCTGTATTAGCATCAGGCTGCACAACTCCCCAGCCTTGAGGCGAGAGCGCGTTTAGTATGGCCGGAAGTCGAATATTGTTGCTGGATAACACGACAAGAGCAGGTGCAGCGCCCTCTGCAACATGGCGTTGTAGGTCATCCAGTAACTCTTCCTCGGCTAAAACGATAACATCGATTCCAGATAGCTCGATGGTTGACTCGGCAAGCATTGCTGCCTCGCCAACCACCTGCATATCTTGAGTTGTCAGAATCGTGCTCAAACCCACGCGCATCATCGGCGTTTGTGCGATGACGAAAACGCGAATCATGCAGCCTGCTCCCGTGTGTGTAACGTTGCTTCGATCTCCTGTACTTTGCCTCCTCGTAACACTCGCATGTGTACTGTTTCCTTGGAACTGCTCTGGGCTAACACTGAGCGTAAGGTTGCCGCGTCACTCAAAGCTGTATTCTCAATGTCGATGAGTACATCACCAACAAGTAGATTCGCATGCTCTGCAAGCCCACCTGCAATGATGCCTACCACAAGCAGGCCCAATGTTTGTTCGTTCGCAAGCAACTGGCGTATATCGGATGGCAACTCGGTGGGCTGTATTTGCACACCGAGAGTAATGCGCGCCTGAGGTAACTGCGCTATCCAGGTACTTACGACAGTACTTGGGATAGCAACTGAAAGATCTCCGCCCATGATCATGGCGTTAATACCGATGACCTGACCCTGTGCATTCAGCAATGGGCCACCAGAATTACCTGGTGCGAGTCGTACATCAGACTTGATGTACTCTAACTGCCTATTGCTATTGCGCATTTTCACTTTACTCAAAGCGCTGACAATGCCCGAGGTAACGACACCACGTTGGCCCCAGGGATTCCCTATAGCAAAAACTATTTCGCCCACGCGCAACTTCGTAGAATCAGCCACAGGTATTGCTGTCAAGTGGTCGGCTGGAACTTTGAGCAGTGCCACGTCTAGTGTGGGATCACTATCAACTATCTGAGCTTCCAGTACTCGACCATCTCGTAGCTCTACCAGAGTCTTCGATCCAGTATGCGCAATGACATGGTGGTTCGTAATGATGCCACCGTTTGTCTGCCATATCACACCAGTCCCTGCCCCACGGTCTCCTCGCCGCACCTGTACAACGCTAGCCTGCGCCTGTTCGATCATCTCTCCCAAGCCCGAAGAAAATGCATTGTTCAATGCTAATAGGGACAATCCTTGCGGTCGTCCTGCTTCCTTTGTTGTCATAGTGTATTTTCCTTAGTTAGCTTCGCTGACCAACTGTTACCTGCAATGTCTGGAGTTTACCGCCGCGATTGACTTCGATCGGAATGGTTTTTCCGACGCGATCTCCCGAAAGGAGTGATCGTAGATCCTCTGCATCCTTGAGTGGGTGGTTATCAAGTGCTACCAGAATATCTCCAAGCATCAAACCACCTTTTTGAGCAGGACTACCCTCATCAACCTGTACGATAAGCAGGCCATGGTCTTCTGTTCTACCATCGCGTTGTGCTTCTGGTAATTGTACCATTTGGCTGCTAATGCCAAGATAACCCCGTTTAATAAAGCCCTGTTGTGCCAGGGTTTCAGCGATACCCCAGGCAATATGCACCGGGATAGCTAACGTTGCACTGCTCACCAGCCCTGTAGTCGTGATTCCCAACACGGTCCCCTGGGTGTCAATTAACGGCCCACCTGAGAATCCCGGATAAGGAATCGCATCAGTTCGAATATATCGTTCAAGCGTTGCTCCCTGTGGCATCCGAATTGGCCCGCCAACAGCGCTGACAATTCCAACGCTTGCCATAGGCCCTTCATTCGGTGATCGGCCCACTGCCAGCACAAGTTGACCAACCCGTGCTGGCTCAGTTGCTTGAGTAGCCGGGTTGATTCCAAGATTAGCCACTCGCAATAGTGCCAGGTCTGTCCCCAGATCTCGTCCAGCAAATTGCGCGGGGAGTGTACGATGATCATGTGTCTCGATTGTCAGATCGTCTTCACGCTCGAGTACATGATCTGCCGTCAAAACCAGATCCTCTGCATAGACAATGCCACTTGCCGGACGCCCTTGACGTCCATTAACAAGTACCAACGCCGAACTAACACCCTCAACAGCATCAGCCATCTGATTTGAGAGCACACTCGCAATGTTTTTCTCAGTAATTGTTTGTTCCATAGTACCTTCTTTTCTCTTGAGTCCCCTAAATGTAAGGACAATCTCTACACAAACTATAAGCTAGAATGAACCAATTAGCACCGTAGATTCGACTAGTAAACCCCCTGGAAAAATGACCAGTTCAGGAAACAAAAATTGACAGCATCAAAAAGGCCAGGTGAAGTACGTTCAAAAACGTACTTCACCTGGCCTTTTTGATGCTAACCATATCTCATATCTGCATCTCATAATATGTAGGATGCTTGGGATCAATGAGGATAGGCACCAGGCTACCTATTTTATAAAAAGGTTTGTTTTCAGCAGCCAACTGCCAAAAAGTATACGAACGTCCTGTAACTGGATCAGTCCATCTTGCAGTTACATATGGATGCTCTAGCGAAAATTGCGAAGCAGAATTTCCAATACCATAACTAATGTCAGTAATAGTTGCTATAATACACCTGCCATGGTGACGAAGTCGATTGAATTCCCATCCTATGTAGGATAAGACTACCATAAAAAGCGCTAATAAACCTGCTACGAGTAGTAAGTCAATAAGTAAAGTCCTATCCATACAGTATCCTCCTTTATCTTAATGTTCATTGCTTTCTTTTCCTCTGTAAATTTCTCATGCTATTTAAAACAAATGCATAAACACGCTCTATTCCTTAATACTCAAAAAAGGCTTGTTTCGTTACAGTCATTGGTAACAAAACGCTCTCAATTCTGAAAAAGTCAATATGTGACTGTTTTCTGCGCGCCTCCGGCGCGCTTATGTGAGAGTGTGGAGGGTTTGGGTGCGCCTGCAGGCGCACCCAAACCCTCCACACTCTCACGAAAAAGGCTCGCTTGCGAGCCAGGTCAGGTTAAGAAGTTTTTTAAGTGACCCTGCAATCATATTGAGCACTAACCATCAATTCGTGTATAATGCTTAACGCGAACTAGAGAACAAGCTTTTGCAAAGCCAATGAGAGTGCAGAGGGCAACAGCGTTAGCAGGTTTGTCCCAAACTTAATCAAGGCAAGTGGTAAGTCTAAGGGAGCGCAGAGGATGAAGTCCTTTGCCGAGTGCAACGGCTATGCGCGTGTTGAAGCCGCCACGAAATCTAAGGGAGCGCAGAGGACGCAATCCTTTGCCGAGTGCAACGGCTATGTGCGTGTTGAAGCCGCTACGAAATCTAAAGGAGTGCAGAGGACGCAGTCCTTTGCCGGGGTTTGGGGTGTCCCCAATTTTCCCATTTATCCTGCCGCCGCAGGCGGCAAAAGCTCAATATAAGCATACATAGAGGAGGTATGAATATGACAGTAGATATGAACAAAGAAACGCTTGGATTTCAAACAGAAGTCACACAACTGCTTGACCTTATGATCCATTCGTTGTACAGCAACAAAGAAATATTTCTACGCGAACTCATCTCGAACGCATCAGATGCTCTAGACCGTCTACGATTTGCAGCATTATCAGACGAAACCCTTAACGAAAACGATACGGATCTGAAAATACACGCCGCCTATGATAAAGATGCCCGCACCATTACCATCAGTGATAATGGCATCGGAATGTCACGCGAAGAAGTGATCGAACAAATTGGCACAATAGCTAAATCAGGAACGCGTGAGTTCCTTAGATCACTCACAGGCGATCAGCAAAAAGATGCCAACTTGATAGGTCAATTCGGTGTTGGTTTCTACTCCTCGTTTATCGTCGCTGATGAAGTAACTCTCAGAACGCTCCGTGCGGGTCTTGATGCCCAACAGGGAGTCCTTTGGGAGTCGAATGGACAGGGAGAATACACCATTGAAACCATCGAAAAATCTTCTCGTGGTACTGAAGTTGTGTTGCACCTGCGTGAAGGTGAGGATGAATTACTCAATGGTCACCGCCTGCGTACGATTATCCGCAAGTATTCCGATCACATTACGTTCCCCATCATAATGAAGGTCGAAGAGAAGGAGAAGGATGAGGAAGAGCAAGTAAACAGCGCCTCCGCTTTGTGGGCACGCCCTAAAAGTGAAATTAGCCAGGAAGAGTATAACGAGTTCTATAAACACGTAGGGCACGATTTCACTGACCCGCTTACCTATGTTCACAGTCGCATGGAAGGCGCATACGAGTATATCTTGCTACTCTACATGCCTTCACAAGCCCCCTTTGATCTATGGAATCGCGAACGACGCCACGGGGTCAAGCTCTATGTGCGCCGTGTGTTCATCATGGACGATGCTGAGCAACTTATACCAGGTTACCTGCGTTACGTACGCGGTATCGTTGATTCGAATGACCTGCCATTGAATATCTCACGTGAGATTTTGCAGCATAATAAACTTATTGAGATGATTCGCTCGAATGCCGTCAAGAAGGTACTTGGCATGCTCAATGACCTGGTGGCTAATGACGAGCAGAAGTATGCAACCTTCTGGAAAGAATTTGGACGCGCATTTAAGGAGGGGCTGGCAGAAGATCCTGGTAATCGTGAAACGATAGCCAAACTTTTGCGCTTTGCCTCGACCACTTCTGCCAACGAGACGCAAGATATCTCATTGGAAACGTATGTTGCTCGCATGAAAGAAGGTCAGGACAAGATTTACTACAATATTGCCGATAGCTACGATGCTGCCAAGAATAGTCCACTGCTAGAAGTATTCAAAAAGAAGGGCATCGAGGTTTTGCTGCTCTCTGATCCGGTCGATTATATTCTTGAGCCTGAGCTTTCTGAGTTCAATGGCATTCAATTCCAATCCGTCTCTCGAGGCGCTGTTGACCTTGGCAAACTGGAGGACGAGCAGGAGAAGGAAGAACAGCAGAAAGCCGCTGGTGAGTTCAAAGACCTGGTAGAGCATGTCAAAGCTGTTCTAGGTGAAAAGGTCAAAGATGTGCGCACGACGACTCGGCTGACCTCTTCGCCAGCCTGCCTGGTTGTCGATGAGTTTGGCCTCGATCCTGGTCTGGAGCGCCTGTTGAAAGCTGCTGGACAAACTGTTCCAGCTTCAAAGCCAATCATGGAGATCAATCCGCACCATCCCATCATTCTGAAGATGAAAGACGAAAGTGACGAGCAAAGATTCTCAGATTGGTCCTGGATTCTTTTTGATCAGTCAATATTGAGCCTGGGTGAGCAGCTTGAGAATCCCGTGCAGTTTGTTAATAGACTGAACGACTTACTGGCTCAGTTGTAAGACAGTGTTGATACATTCAGTGACCTTCCTGTGATAATTCAACAGGATTTTGTGACGGCCAAAAGAGCAACATGCACAGACTGCTGCTGCCTCAATGCAAATTGAGGCGAGGTAGTAATCAGGTTGTGGTTGGGATGTAAAGATTGCCTTCTCGCCTCCGATTAGTATATAGGATCCATGGGGTTAGTACTCTTTGCTCTCCACAACCTCGATGATCCGTGTTTGCGGGGTGCCAGCCAGCGCTGGTCCTGCTGAAGGCGATTGCCATACCTCTCGCATTGCGGCAAGAAAATCCTTAGCTGCACTTGAGCTATCGAAGTGAAG
>DATMNR010000532.1:0-9561 GCA_035568795.1 Ktedonobacteraceae bacterium | reverse complement strand
TGCACCGGTGCGCATGGGGCGAACAGATTAGCCAGCAACTCGCTGTTAGAAGGATTGGTCTTTGGTCTGCATCTTGCGGATGGACTTGCGGGGATAAACGGCAAGCAAACTGAAGCTCCCTCCAGGCAGGCCTACACTATACCAGTCTATGATGATCTATCAAGAGACGAAGCGCTCCTATCCGTCAGTCTTGACCATGAAAGCATAGTTGAAATGCGGCGTGAAATTCGCAAGGTCATGTGGAAGTTCGTATCACTCCAGCGTGACCGGGAAGGATTACTTGAAGCCACGCAGAATCTTCACAACTTGCGCACTTCTATGCACACAAATGGATCAACACGTCAAAACAACGTAGTCGAATGGCGGGAAACGGTCAACATGCTGAAGGTTGCTGATCTCGTGACAGCTGCTGCCCTTCAACGCTGCGAAAGCCGTGGCAGTCACTCGCGACTCGATTGTCCAGTTCAAAGCGACCTGCTAACAGGTCGTCATTACGTCTTTCAGCCTGTATTAGATGGGATCTCGCAACAGATCACCATGCCGCAAGGAGTAACGTCCAAAACCACCCAGGACGGCCGCAAGGGCACGTCCCTACTATATTACGAGGGAGATGGTGATTCGAGTATGTGCATGGTGGAGGAGCGAGGGGAGGTTATCTTCAATGGCTAATCTTCACCTTGACCTCATTCGACAAGCTCTTGCAGAAGACGGTGCGGAGGCAGATGTTACGACTTTAAGCACGGTTTCAATAGAAGAGCAAACACAGGCGAACATCATCACTCGACAAGCGGGAGTAATTGCAGGTTTGGCAGTTGCTGTTGCGACCTTTCGCGAACTGGATCAGCATGTATTGGTTGAAACACTGTTGCAAGATGGTGCAGTTGTCCAACCAGGTCAGGTGCTGGCTCATATTAGCGGTTCTGCTCGATCTGTGTTAAGCGCAGAGCGTGTTGCTTTAAATTTCCTGGGTCACCTCTCCGGAATTGCTACACTTACAGCTCAGTGTGTTCGAGCGCTTATGGGTACTGAGGTGCGTATTCTCGATACTCGCAAGACAACGCCCGGACTACGCGGTTTAGAAAAAGAAGCAGTTCGACTGGGTGGAGGACAGAATCACCGTTTCAACCTCAGTGATGGTGTACTGATCAAAGATAACCACATCAAAGCCGCTGGAGGCATCTCACAAGCTATTTCACTTGCCCGTCGCCAGGCTCCCCACTTGCTCAAAATCGAGGTCGAGTGTGAGACACTGATAGAAGTCCGGGAGGCACTTGAAGCAGAGGCCGATGTGATTTTGCTTGACAACATGCCTGTAGATACTATGCGCAGCGCGGTAGAGTATATACGTAGAACCTCCCCAAAAGTGCTCATCGAAGCGTCTGGGAGTATCGGCACGAATCCGGTGAAATTGGCTGCAGTTGCGGCTACAGGTGTGGATTTCATATCTCTTGGAGCGATAACGCATTCTGCTCCCCAATTTGATGTATCACTGGAGTTTGTTTGATCATTTTTTAACTGTTAGTCTTGATATGAGAAATCCAGTGAGGGCCGATGAATCGGCGGTGGGCGCGATAAATCGGCCCCTACGGAAAGCCCTTCCTAATCTAGGAGAAAACACATGCCACTACAATCAGCGTGCGCATCGAGTAAAGAAGAGCGTGTATTGCCACTTTTATACCCCGAAACACGTGCTCGACATAACCATGCAAAACGTAACGATACTATTCCACAGCACTACGCTGAAATGTCAGGTGAAGAATTAGATTGGCGTATCGCTAAAGCCAGAGCTAGCCTGGGAGAGCGACTTGTAATCCTGGGACATCACTATCAGCGTGACGAAATCATCAAGTATGCCGATTATCGAGGCGACTCCTTTAAGCTTGCTCAGTTGGCTGCCGCACGACCAGAGGCGGATTACATTGTTTTCTGTGGCGTGCATTTCATGGCAGAGAGCGCCGATATCCTCAGCGCGCCTCACCAGAAAGTGATACTACCCAATCCTGCCGCTGGTTGCTCAATGGCTGATATGGCAAATATCGCCGAAGTCGAGGAATGTTGGGAGATGCTCATCGATACACTTGGCGACGATGCAAGCATCATTCCGATCACCTATATGAACTCAGCGGCCAACCTCAAGGCTTTTTGCGGACGCAATGGTGGGATTGTTTGCACTTCCTCGAATGCACCAGCAGTTGTCAAATGGGCTTTCAGCCGTGGGAAACGCGTGCTCTTCTTCCCCGATGAACACCTTGGACGTAATACCGCGCTCAAGTATGGTATTCCGGAGGAACAAATGGTTATCTGGGATCCTAAAGATCCTATGGCTTCAGATACTGCTGACGAGGAGATAGAACGCTCTCGCATTATCCTCTGGAAAGGTTACTGCACCACGCATATGCGTTTCAATGTGCAGCAGATCGAAAAAGCTCGGGCCGAATATCCTGGTATTAAAATACTGGTTCACCCGGAATGTCGTCGAGAGGTAGTCGAGGCAGCTGATCTATACGGTTCAACTGAGTACATTATTCAGCAGGTTGAGCAGGCTCCTTCCGAGAGCCAGTGGGCGATTGCTACTGAGATCAATCTTGTGCATCGCCTGGCAAAAGAACATCCTGAGCAGTTTATCTTTTGCCTTGACCCGATTGTTTGCCCCTGCTCAACCATGTATCGCATCCATCCTGCCTATCTTGCCTGGGTGCTCGAAGGTCTGGTCGAGGGTGAGGTTATCAACCAGGTAGTTGTGGATGATGATATAGCCCACTGGGCACGAGTAGCGTTGGAGAGGATGCTGGCGCTTTAATCTTGGGTGCTGTAATCGTCCACTTCGTTGTTGTGAGAGTCTAAGAAAATGCTCTATAATGTATTGCGTGAGGTCTTCTGGGTTTTCACTCATTTGATCTGTCGTTATCGTGTCAGCGGGCGAGAGCACGTGCCATCGAAAGGGCCGTTACTCATTGTTGCCAATCACCTTAGTTGGTATGACCCATTTTTAATGGGTGTAGTGCTACCCCGTCGAGTCTGGTTTTTTACAAAAATTGAGATTTTCCGCTGGCCAATCGTCGGGTTTATCTGTCGGCTAACTGGACAGATACCTGTCAATCGAGGTGCAAGCGATCGTAAAGCTCTTGAAAAGGGAATTGCATATTTACGCGAAGGGAAAGTGCTCGTTGTTTTCCCTGAAGGGACAGTAGAGAGACAAGAGCAGATGATATATGCTTATGCTGGAACCGCAATGCTGGCAGTACGTACCGGCGTTACTGTTTTGCCTATCGCCCATTATGGTACGCGCCGTATTCTCCGCTCTTTTCGAATCTGGTTTCCAACTGTATATGTAAAGATAGGTAAACCGTATATCCCAATACTGCCATCAGATGTTTCTCGCAAAGCCGGGTTACACTTTATTACTGAAGATATGATGACCCGTATTGCCGAAATGTTGCCAGAGGAGCAACGCGGATTATATAGGAAAATTGAGCCTACCGAAGCATGAATGTTTATACAAGACAAATTATCGCAGCATAGGGATGGTCTTTGTTTTCAAGGTTTAAAGTAGTCCTAACAAGGTGAATTAGTGTTGATTATTATCGAAGCACTTCACGAGGAGGCCTCGCCAGCGGGTAGTTTACGTCACTGGTCAGTGACCGTGGCCGATGTAGCTCAACCATTTTCCGAGCGAGAGGAAGCAAACCTATCCCATCAATCCAGAGCGTTGCTTCTCTAGATTTACGTCGCAAGAGATCAAACGAAAGAGAGATCTAAATGATGCTTCGTTTCGCTTTCGCCATCCCTACCCCTCACTCATAGGCGGATCCTCATCACGTTACTGATGAAACTTCAGCTTGTCGACAATTTTGTCAACCACTTTTCGCTCTGCTCTGATGGCGAGGCCCACCAGATTCAGATTCTCTCGTTCGACATTGCCTACGGCACCACGATTGGCAGCATCATGGCTGGTCGAAAACATCTCTTCTGTATAGAGAGCAGGTTGGACTCCTCGTGCGAGCGCGCGGTCAAGCACCCGGGAAAGTGCGACACGATCAGCTCCATAAATCAAAATGGGTTGACCAATGAGCCGCAAATACCTATTCCCTGATGCGTCTTCGTATGGGTCTCCAATACTTTGTGGGTAGGATGCAGCAATCCCGCTTGCTAAGAAGGCTGCCACATTCATTTTTTGCCATGAGACCAGATCGTCTCGAATGACCAACGCGATTTTTGTCTCAAAGAGCATAAAAATAGTCCTCGTTTTACAATATTCTGCGAGAACGTCCACGAGTCCACGGATATCATGACGTTCCCTACTGCTGCTCGGCTTCTCTCTCAAACCGCGAGTTCGCAGCAGTTGTGCGCGGAGCCTGCTTCCATCCAGCGAGGATCATGAGGAGGTTCCGCAGCAGTTTTCTCTCTTCAGGAGGGAATGCGCCGAGAAAATCCTGATTCATCTGGTCCATCTCACGATCAAGCGGCGCTTGAAGGTCGCGTCCGCGAGTAGTGAGTGCCACCAGATTCACGCGGCGGTCGGTCGCATGCGCCTTGCGCTCGACCAGTTCCGCCTGCTCCAAGCGATCGAGCAACCCGGTCATGGTCGCGCTATCGAGCAGCAGGCGCTCGCCCAGTTCGGCACCACTTTGCTTATCCTGTTCCCAGAGGACCTTGAGCAGCGCGTACTGCACGGGGGTGACACCATACGGAGCCAGGCGTTGCTTTGCCGACTGCGTGATGCGCTGATACGCTTTACCGAGATAAAAGCTTAAACAATCCTCAATCTGATCCATGAGCAATTCCTACTGAAGGAGAAACAACACTCTTGTACCACTCTACATGCAGACAAGTATAGCATACACAGAATACTTTGACAATAGTTACTTGTACACAAGATACTTTGCACAGCTTGCCCTCTTAAAAGAACTGAGGGACCTTAGTGGGATAAGATACAGCACACTTAGGGAATACTTCTCACTGTATCCATGTTACAAAAATAAAAGCATTCGAGAAAGTAGTAGCTACTTTCTCAAATTTATTCTTGTTCCAGAAAACACAGCCGTATAGATAAGCGGTAAATAGGGAGAACTATTTTGAGTGAAACAGCAGTCCAGGAGCTACAACCCGCTCCTGATTTTACACTACCCGCTGTGGGCAATGATGATATCGTGAAAAATGGCCAGGTACACCTGGCAGATCTTAAGGGGCACACAGTTGTGCTTTATTTTTATCCAAAAGATGACACACCCGGTTGTACGAAAGAGGCCTGCAACTTTCGCGATTCCAATCGTGTTATGCAGAAACGAGGCATCGTTGTTTTAGGCGTCAGCGCTGACAGTGTGAAATCTCATCAGAAATTCGCGGACAAATATGGCCTGAATTTCCCGCTTCTCGCCGATACTGACACAACTGTTTCCCAGTTGTACGATGTATGGAAAGAGAAAAACTTCGCTGGTAAAACGTACATGGGCGTAAACCGATCAACGTTCTTGATCGATAAGGATGGAATCGTTCGCAAGATCTGGCATAAAGTTAAACCAGATGAACATGCCGATGAAGTGCTACAAGCTGTTGACGAATTGGGCCTCTGATTCCTAACTCGATGGTTGCGGATTATAGCGCATAATCCGCAACACAGGTCTATTGCCCACGCGTGTGAGTGGCAAGTACAGCTCATGTGTCTCCTCATTAACAGCTACCGTATGCATATTAATGCCGTAGTTGAAGTATCCAAGCGACTTCAAATTTCGACCTTCTTCCTGGAACACCGCAAGTCCTACCCCGCAGCCAACAAAAACCATGTGTAATTGAGTATCGAGCATGATAATGTCCGGTTTGAGTTCAAGAGGCCATGGTTGTTCAGAAATTACTGCCAACGCCTGTGTATCAACTCTTACCATACTTGGAGGTGTTTCATCTACGCTTGCGATAAAAGCAATATGTTGCTCGGTATCCAGTGCTACTCCATGAGGAGTGAGGCATAGATATGGTAATTTCATTCGTGAGACAACTCGATGCATGGGAGGATCGATCTCGACAAGCCACGCCGTACCTGGAGGAGGCAGCAAATTTGGATTTGGATCGTCCGGATCTGGTAATTGCTGTACAACGACGAATGCGCGATGTAATCCTGGGTCATATTTCACGTGACCCACGTCATCTCCCCACTTACCGTCTATTCCGAGAGGTATCCTCGCGACAACGGTATCGGTCAGTGCATTGATGATCGTCTCATTCTGATTTTTACGGTCAATAATATTACTATCTAGGGTAGGCGGTGTCCCTGGATTGGAAACAATGATCAGGTGATCCACTACGTCATATGCCACACCGTCAGGACTATCATTATCCTGGAGTTTGATTGGATGGTACTTCAAAGTCCGTTCATCAATGCTGTAGATCAGGTTGTCATTTGAATCAGCAGCATAGACTTGTTGTAAGTCGGGAGCAACTACAATACCCGCAACTTGTGGGATGTTCAAAAGTCCCACTACTTTGTAGTGTTTGGTGTCGAAGACAACAATATTCCCATCTGTTTTGGCATCAGTATCAGGATTGAAATTTGGGTTAACTTGTTGCTCCCTGTCAGTTGCTGGTCCTGAATCTGCAATGAATAGTAAATGCGTCTGTGGATCCAGTGCCTGGAAATCAAAGTGATCAAATAATACCGCCAGACCTGGCGCAAATGGATCCTGCGGAGTTCGATAATCATCTGGGAATGCTCCAGGCAAGGGAATATCCTTTTCAAGTATCAGACGGGGAGGAAGCTTTGCTGAGGTAAACTGAATACCCATACTCGCGATGAGAGAGATTACCAATCCTCCCAGACATACCAGAGCTATGACCCAGAGAGTAATCTTTCTTCTATTTGCCCTCTTTGAAGGTGATGTTTGAATTCTATATACCTCAGCCACTTTGGCCTCCACTTCCTTTTATACTATTGTCTCAATTCCTCGTAATGAAGCAAAATTGTAGGATCGATAGAGATGCTGTCTCCATTGACCAGTGCAAGCTGATCTAAGCGTTGTCCCTGGCAGGTCAGACCATTCAAGCTTTCAGCCTCTTGAATGATCCAGGCTCCATTTTGCCAACGGATGGTCGCATGTAAGCGTGAAACACGCGCAGACGGAATTTGTATATCACTTGTAGGGTAACGTCCAATTGTGAATATAGTTTTGTTCAGTTGATATTTGCCGATGATTTTCCCCTCTTTTTGCACGATGATTTGTGCTTTGATGGGAGTTCCACTGAATACCTCAGTACTTTGTTTGCCATTCTGATACTCTAGCGTTTTACTGTTTTGTGCATTAGGTTCCAATGTTGGCATTCTAGCAGAGGTAGAATGTAAAGTATTCATTTCCCGGCATGCGTGAGGAAGTATCAGGTGTCAAAGCTGCCATGTGTGGCACTGTAGCAGAAATTAATTCCGAAGTCGATGCAAAGATAGAACGAACGCTATCCTGCTCCGCGTGTTCAGGACTGTAGCGATTCTGCTCTTTAAGAAGATTTGCGAAAACCCCATTGTTGCGCTTTAACTCTTTAAAAGTACCACGCTCGACGATTTGTCCATATTGCATAACAAGGATCTCATCAACGTTACCAAGCGTGCTCAGCCGGTGAGAAATCGTTAATACGGTGCGTCCAACGATTAACGAGTTCAGTGCATGCATTACTTCTGATTCTGCCTCGACATCCAGGTTAGCTGTAGGTTCATCCAGGATCAAAATTGGCGAATCCCGGAGGATGGCACGAGCAATCGTTAGTCTTTGTCGCTGACCAGCCGAAAAATTATTGCCCTGTTCGCGTACATATGTATCATAGCCTTCAGGCATGTCCATAATCATCTCATGGATATTGGCTTTTTTTGCGGCATCGATTATGAGCTTCATCGAGGCTCCTGGGCGGCCAATTTCAAGGTTTTCACGAATTGTGCCTTCGAACAAAATCGATTCTTGTAAGACCATACTCATATTCTGGCGAAGAACATGCAACGGGTATTTTGTATTATCAACGCTATCAATTTTAATCGCACCTTGTTCACGTTGATAGAATCGTGGGATTAACTTAACAAGCGTAGTTTTGCCACTGCCGGAGTATCCGACAAGAGCGACCTTGCGTCCGGCTGGTATATGTAGGTTGATACCCTTGAGTACGGTTCGTTCTTTCGTATAGCCAAAGAATACATTTTCAAAGATAATATCCCCTCTTAGTTTCTGTTCGCCTCTATAGGGATCTTCGCTCTCAAGCACTTCAGGAGCCTGGTCAAACACTTCCTGGATACGTTCGGCGCCCGAGGCGCCATTGCTTGCGAGAGTAGTCAATTTTGAGAGGTCACGCATTGGCTGGTACACCATTTTCAGGTAGGTCAGGAATAGGATTAATGTGCCAACATCAATTGTTGATGCGCCAACGTTCACGAATGCAAAGTTGAATCCATTTCCAGCAGCAACATATCCACCAATGCCAACCACAAAAATTGTGCCAAACACAACGAGCACGGAAACCAGGGGGGTAAATTGAGCTTGTAGTCGACCAGCTCGCATTCCTGCCGATCTATATGATCCAACATGGAGTCCAAAACGTTTATTCTCGCGTTTCTCAAGGGTATAAGCGCGAATGACAGTGAGTGCATGAATATCCTCTGTAGCGACGTCTCCAAGTTTACCCGCAGCCTTCGCCTTTTTTTTCGTTGCTGCTTTGATCCCGCTGGTATAACCTAGAACAAGTAGAAAGAGAATTGGTGCTATTATCAAAGATAGTATCGTATATGGTGTGCTAATTAAACTCATAACAATCGCTACACCGGCAAGTGTCAAAATACCTGCCAGCAAATCAACCAGTCCGTCATTGACCAATTTCTCGATGTCAGAAATATTCCCAGTGAGACGCTGGACCAGGTCGCCTTTCTTCTGCTTATCGTGCCAGTCCAACGTAAGACGTTGCAAGTGATCAAACAAATTTTCTCGTAATCTCGCGCTCAAGTTTTGGGCTATAAAGGTAGCCAGATAAAGATCAATATAGACCAGAAGCGCACTCAATAATCCAAAAACAGTGAGCATTAAAAGGGAAAATACAATCACACCGATTGTGCTATGTTGAGTGATTCTAGGATTAGCTACCGTGTTCTGGTCTGTAGACGTGGCCGGACATGGTGCCGGAGGCGGTTGTCCAGGTGGTTGGTTGGGTTGAGTCGGTCGCAGCGACGGATCCAGTACAGGGGTGTCAAAAAAAGATAGCACTGGATCTAAGAATGGAAACGTGCATGCTGGATCAGAACCAGGATTATTTACTTTGCTGGGGATAAATTTCAGTGGCATAGCTGCAAGAAGATCTGAGCCAACCTGTGCGAAAGCGACTAGAATAGCAAGGATAACCAGAAGGCGATAACCTTTAAGGTTATGAAGCAGGAATTTAGCCAGGAATACCATTTTCTTCTCCTCATTGCTTACAATATATTTACAGTAAGCTCCTGCAGCATCTCTGACAACATGTCTGTTGTTGGCCTCTCGCGTTGCTCAAGCTGTTGCATCGCAATTCGTACAATATGGGATGAAACAAGGCTTATAGCGTGGGGCACCT
>DATMNR010000531.1:0-3627 GCA_035568795.1 Ktedonobacteraceae bacterium | reverse complement strand
ATCCGCATTCACCTCGTTCTTCCTAAGAGTGTTTCTCTTTAGAACAATGGAAAACGAGATTTCCATCCACTAGCAGCAAGCAGATTCACTTAATGTGGTATTGGTGGCGAAATCGTCTCTTCCAATGAAGCAGCCTCTTTTATCAACCGAGCCCGCGTGCAAGAGAGGGGTAGAATGAGGGAAATGCCCTCCAACCAGTCATGCAACCGGTGGACATTCATGGCAGTCGCCGTCACGACATGCTGAAGATGGGTGCGAGGTTCTCCAATGTAACGCGAGCGGCGCAGCCCCATGCGACGAACCCGCCTTCGCATGGACTCCTTCAATGCCTGCTCGCTTGGCGTATTCTTGCTTAAACTCTCCAGTCTGCTCGCGTTGACGAGCGGCCTCTAAGGCAAAATGTGCTTCTTGCCACCTCACCGACAGGCTTCGTCGCTTGGCCTCTGTACGACTTCCGAACGGACTGGACAAGCCCCACAAGCGGCAAAACCAAATGTAATCTTGATGATTTCCTGGTTACGCGTCCAAGTGGGCGTCCAACTGCTAGAAGTCTGTCTCTGCGGACACCGAGCCTGTTCGTGTTCCCAGTCAATTGAGAAATAGGGTAAGGCATAGCCATTCTGCTCCCGTGCCCGGCCCTCGATACTCTTTGGCGGTTGGTCCCACCAAATTGACCCAGATCGGGTAACCTGACTGGTCACTAACGATTCGGCATCCATACATAGATCCTGCGTCTACCAGATGCTGCGTCTTCGAGCAATTCCCGCTGTTCTAAGACGGCGTGCGTCTCTGGCAGCGCATAGCGATCTGGGGTGGGAGCGATAGTGGTTGCGACTTGGGTAATCAGCCGAGGCAGCTCCTCGTCACAGGTCTCGCTGAAATGCACTTTAGAGCCAATCCAATGTGTTGAGCTTGGACCCTTTCTTTCGTTTCTTATCCTAGCATCCTCAGGCAAGCGACGCCAGATACGTTTCACAACAGTGTACGGTTTGGTGGATCGATCCAGTTTAGCCCTCTTTCTTCAACTCCTCCCAGAGGACTTCACCCTTGCACTCTCCCACCTCACATCGTTGCCGCAGAAACCGCGGCGACCAGTTAAACTGACTGCGACGCGGGAGGCCTCGTCCCGCAGAGTCCGGTCTATGATCAGTTGTCGTATCAGACCATCTTTTTTCTTCAACTCCCTGTGGAGGCGCTCCAATTCGGATTCCAGAATCGGACGAATGCTGAATCCGCTTTCTGTTGGCCTGCCACAGTCGGGGCAATAATTGGTGCTATCAGCGAACTGAAGACCACAATACAGACAATCTTTCGCCATAGGTGTTCTCCTCATCTTTCCACTGCTACAAACTCGGACGGTATCGTGGGATAGGGAAGATCCTACACTTGCCTTCTAATTCTTGTCTTGCTTGCTTAGAGGAAAAGCGTCCTCCACCTACGGGTTTGAGAACCCGTACAACGGCGTACATGTCACCCCTCCAGCCGCACCTCTTCCTCCTCCTTGCAACTAGCTTAGCACGATATTATGAACTCACCCTGAGACCGTGCTGAGACACAACTGAGGATGGAGCGTGTCTTGCTTCTACCTGTCCCGGAGGAAGCGGCCTAGATGCTGGATGCAATTATGGTGGTCTGACATCCTCAACGGGTAGCAAATTGCTCATCCTGGTAGATGGTACCCAACGTGTCGCGCAGATGAAGAGAGAGGTTACCCTTGGAAAAGACTGCACCCACGACGCGAACCGTTTCTGCTGGGATATCAGGGATCGCTTGAGGTTTCATAGACATTGTTGGCCTCCTACTTTGTATATGATACGAGCATTATCCCTTTATTCTATCAAATGGGAGCCTTACCTGATTTAGTCACCAATACCACATTGATGTTGGTGGCGAATGGCAAAACCGAGCACGGCTTTCAACTCTCGTCTGTTCGTTGCAGGCACAATCTATGAATTCGCCACCAACATCTTTTAAGGATGAGCCACTTTCCTCTTGACGTTTACAGGAAAGCACAGATCCCAGCAGAATAGTGGATATTCTGCTGGAACAGGATCTCTCACTCTGTCCATGCACATTTCTCCTGATCGGCACGAGTGATTTCCCACCGGGTACACTTTCATGAGATCAACATGGATCAGATTATAGATCAAATGTTCTAATTTCACTCACATTATTGATGCATTTACTCATAGTATATGCCTGGGAATCACCCTGAGTAGAGATTCAAGAGGCGTTATTTGAAGTGGAAGAGCGGTAGACGGGGCTCGAACCAGGAGATCAGCCTGCGGTGATCGGCAGGATGTCAAAATATCGCCGTTCGCTTGCTGTAGAATGGCTCCAGGAGTGCATTTATCGCTCACATGTGCCATCGGTGCGACTCTGACATAGCATGTTGCGCACTTCCGGAGGCAGAACGTTACGAAATCTAGAATACATATGACTATACCTTGTGCTCGTTGAAAAAACAATCATAAGTAAGAAATATGTTCCCATATTCCAAGGATAAAGTGCATCATCATTAGTCGGGACCAATGCTGCAAGGACCACCCGGTTCTTCGGGAAGCTCATTTGCAGGGCTGAACCACTACGTATCTTGCTTTTCTTGCCCCTCTTCTTCACCTTCCGGCAAACCATGGGCGACATCATGAACCAAAACGGCCAGGTTCTCAGGAAGAGCCCGTTTGCCCTGGGCATAGAACGCGTTGATCTCGGCACCTGCCAACAAGATGACACCAAAATAGTAGAAGAAGAAGACAAAAATAATGGCAAAGCCAACCGTGCCTGTATAGCCACTTAAGAAGTGTGTCGCATAGAATGGAAAGAGTTGAAGATAGGCTTGAACAGCAAATGCTGCCAGGAGCGCTCCAAACCAACTTTCACGAAAACTGATATGTTGATTGGGCACGACTAAAAACATCATTTCGATTAAGATCCAGGATGCCAGTAATCCGCAAAATATTGTCAAGAGGACAAAACCGAAACCGCTGGTAGCAATCTGACCCAGGGGAGTTGTCTGCACAAATGCGTCTACAACAGTAGGAATAGTGTCAGCGAATATCATAAATGGAGAGAGCACGACGAAGACCAGGAGCATCCCCAGGGCCATGATATACTGCTGTATAATGCCGCGAGTGCGGATTTGAAAGATGATATCAAATTGTCCCTCCATCGCCACAAACAGGCCTGAGCCACCAATGATAGCCGTAATGACGGCGATTATTGCCAGCACACCAGCATCCGTGTTCAGTGTATTCAGGGCCAGCCCAACAATTTCTTGTGATGGTATGGGTGGCGGGAAGATACTTTGAATGTGCTGAATAAGCTCTTCCTGGATAGCGGGATTCAGGCCACCATAGATGAATCCGGCTAGTGCAATCATGGCAATAATGATAGGGATAATAGCTACCATGAGGTTAAATGCGAGGCCTGATGCCAGGCTCAAAACCCAGTCATAATTAAACTTAGAAATAAATCCCAATAGTGAATTGAAGCCTTTTACACCAGTTTTTACTACTCCTGGTGTGGTTGATGATGCTTTCTCGTCAGTTGCCATTATATTGTTCCTCGTAGGCAAAAATTGTTTGTATTATACTATAGTATATAAAAAGGATGGTCAATGCTAGTTCA
>DATMNR010000530.1:0-4665 GCA_035568795.1 Ktedonobacteraceae bacterium | reverse complement strand
TGGCAACGATTGACCTGCGCTTCGGCTTGCGGCCTGTATATACATTGAAATCTTAGTCATGTTAATAGTAGTGACGTAGTTCGTAGTGCGCGGGCATCACAAACGATGCCCATACAACCCCCCAAGGGAGCGTGTATCGTGCAAGAGCGGGTGATAGTCGGTATCGACGTCGGAACAACAAAAATTTGCGTTCTTGTCGGCGAATTGGATCGCGATGGGAAACTGAATATTGTTGGCGTTGGCACCTGCCCTTCACAGGGTTTGCGCCGCGGGGTGGTGGTGAACATCGAGGAAACAGTCACTTCCATTGCAGCGGCGCTGGATCGTGCAGAACGCCTTTCAGGAAAGGACATAACTACCGCGTACGTCGGGATTGCTGGTAGTCACATCGATTCTGAAAATAGTAAAGGATTTGTAGCTATCTCGCCAAGCCATCGAGATATTATGCAGAACGACATTAGCCGCGCTATCGAGGTTGCTCGTGCTATTGCGATTCCCGCGAATCGCGAGGTCATTCACGTCATCCCACGTGGTTATGTTGTAGATGGTCAAGAAGGCATCAAGAATCCCGTTGGCATGTCCGGTTTTCGGCTAGAGGTAGAGACACACATCATTACCGGTGCGGTGTCATCTATTCATAACTTAATTAAATGTGTTCATAAAGCACGTGTTGAGATCGAAGATCTCGTCCTTGAGCCATTGGCATCAAGTGAGGCTGTACTGGCTGAAGGTGAAACTGATCTAGGTGTAGCGCTTGTAGACATCGGTGGAGGTACTACTGATGTAGCAGTCTTTACTGATGGGGCAATCTGGCACACCATCGTGTTACCTATCGGTGGGAACCTGATTACCAGCGATATCGCTATTGGTTTACGACTGCCATTCGGTGTAGCTGAGGAACTTAAAGTGACCTACGGTCATTGTGATCCCTCAACCATCTCCGATGACGACATGATTGACCTGTCGCATTACATGCCGGATTGCAATGATCTTGTGCCTCGTAAGCTGCTTGCCGAAATTATTCAAGCCCGAGTGGAAGAATTGTTTGAAATGGTGCATGAGGAGATCAAGAAATCCGGTTTTGACGGACTGTTGCCAGCCGGTCTGGTACTTACAGGGGGCGGCGCTGAGTTGCCAGGTATCCTGGATGCGGCGGGACAGATCCTCGATTTACCCGCGCGTATAGGATCGCCACTTGGTTTGCATGGACTTGCCGACTCGATAAGTCGTCCAGCCTATGCCACTTCGGTTGGTCTGTTGCTGTGGGGCTTGCGTCATACCTCGTTTCTTACAGACGAGGATGAAATGGAGGAAACAGGGACAGGAGATGTGCTATCTCGTTTAGGACGCTGGTTCCGCGCGTTTGTTCCATAGTATTGATTGTAGGGGGCAAGAAAATTGTCCCCGTCAGGATTGCCATCGCCTGTTTGTTTGTTTAGTACCAAAGTTTGTACTGGAACAACAAACATGAAAGGGGGCCAAAATGCTACCAATGGGAAATCATCAAGTTGAGGGCTTTGCCCAGATCCGTGTTATCGGCGTAGGAGGAGGCGGCAGTAATGCAGTCAACCGCATGATTCAGGCCAATATGATGGGCATTGAGTTTATCGCCGTCAATACTGATGCCCAGGCCTTGCTACTGACCGATACGCCGCACCGTATTCGCATCGGTGACAAGCTCACACGTGGCCTTGGAGCCGGTGGCAACCCAAACGTTGGGGCGAAGGCTGCGGAGGAAAATACCGAAGATTTGTACGAGGCGCTAAAAGGCTCCGATATGGTCTTTATCACAGCAGGCATGGGAGGCGGAACCGGTACTGGGGCAAGTCCGATCGTAGCGCAGATTGCACGCGAGTTAGGCGCTTTGACTGTCGGCGTGGTTACAAAACCATTTGCCTTTGAGGGAAATAAGCGTCGAGCGGCGGCTGAGGAAGGTATTGCCAATCTCAAGCAGCATGTTGATACGCTTATCACTGTACCGAATGATCGGCTCTTGCAAGTGGCTGACAAGAAAATGCCATTGAAAGAAGCCTTTCGCCTGGCAGATGACGTATTGCGCCAGGGTATTCAGGGCATCAGCGATTTGATCACTGTACCAGGGCTTATCAATCTTGACTTCGCTGACGTGAAAACAATCATGTCTGCGGCTGGTTCTGCGTTGATGGCTATTGGAGAGGCTAGCGGCGAGTCTCGCGCAGTAGATGCTGCACGTATAGCGATTGCCAGCCCCTTACTCGATATCGACATTAACGGTGCTCACGGTGTCTTGTTCAATATTACGGGCGGCCTTGACTTGACTCTCTACGAGGTGAATGAGGCAGCTGACATCATTAGCAAGGCAGCGCATCCAGAGGCAAATATCATCTTTGGTGCTGTACAGGATCCTGCTTACGATGGCAAAGTTAAGATTACGGTCATTGCAACAGGGTTTGATGGTCGGGCACATCTGTCAACATCACCACAAGGTCGTATGGAATACAATCGTAATATGTTCTACCCGGTGGCTTCTTCGCCCAATCATGGAAATGCTTCAATGCGTCAACCGCAGCAGAGCGCACCGAACGGATATAGCTCGTTATCGCTAACGCCACCGATGAACATTGCGAAGCATCCAACGGGGCCTCTACAGCCGGCTGCAGGCCGACCTATGCAGCAGGCGCCTGTGCCAGTGATGCAGGAACAAATGCGGCGGCCTGTGAATGTTGGTCATATTGATGTGCTTGAGGAAGATTTCGACATGGATAACGAATCTGGTGATGTGCTCGAGCCTGTTATTGAACATACACGGCTGCCTGTCCCAGAGCCAGAGGCGCAGCCATCACAACGTCCAGTGTCGGATTCCCGCCCGCAGCGCCCAATCAGGCGAATGGATCCGAAGGCGTTGGATCTTCCAAGAGGTAATCGAAACGCCCCTCCGGGAGATGTAATCGATATTCCGGCATTTCTACGCAAGCGCTAAGCACATAACACAACAAAGGAGACTGCCTGGCAGCACATTGCCAGGCAGCCTCCTTTGTTGTGTTATGTGCTTTTAAATACGAGCTATCCTATTGGTAGTCCTCCCCATATTCCCAGGAATGTCCTTATCCAGGCCAATATGATTGATTACCACACGAGCCCCAGGAATGCCAGTAATCTCGTTCTCCAGCATGTATTTCATCTTGGGGTCCGGGACCTCACCATAGAGGCTGACAATATAGTTTTCAACCAGTACAGAGATATTTTTCGCGCCCTCAAGCTTACCCGCTGCTTTCAAGCTTTCAATGTGCGCATTGACAGCATTAAGAAGCTCATCTTCAGCGACAAGGAAGTTCATGACATCGAGCACGCCCGGCATTTTACGCAGGGCAGCTTCGACTTCCTGCTTTTGCTCCTCTAATTCAACTTTGCCATACAACGAAAGTACAACACCTTCACGCTCAACAAATACCTTAACGGGATGCGCGCTCCATGCAGTCGTATCAACAGTAACAGTCTGATCTACCACATCTTCTGCCTCCCCGAGAATTTTTGCCGCCAGAGGTGTTGGCTTTCCTGTAGACGCTGCCTCCTCAAATGTTGCCGAATACTCTCCAGGTTTGGCATGTTCACCATGAGTAGCCATTGGATCTTCTAATGCCCAACCCATGATGCTAATAAATACACCAATAGCGCCAATGACTGTTACCCAGTAAACAGTGTTGATGAACACAAAACTAGCCATTGTGACGAGAAGAGATATGCCCAAAATAATAGGCCAGAAACTACCATTGGGGAGGTGAATGTGGGCTTCTTCGCCCCCGGCAAGTTCTGCTTCCTGGACTGCTCGTGCAGGCAATGTCATTTCGTCTTCAGTGAGACTTGTGTTTTGAAGAGAAGTATCCATAAGTGCTCGCTTTCCATCGAAAGTGATTATGATCTATCCGGACCCTGTTTAGTTAAAACAGTTACCCTCCTATAAGGATAACAGGAATGAGCCTCTCTTGCAAGCAGTTGAACAAATTTTTGCATCAGTATGCCATGCGTTAATCTTCCACAAAACATCCCCTCTCAAAGAATATACATATGGGAACTTTTGTTCTATAATAGTGCCTAAAAATCTCGCCACATTGTGCGCGAGATTCATGGGACTACCAGCGGGCCTCTGCTGAGGCAGGAGTTGAGATGGTCACGACACCGCCAGATGTTGCTCCAGTCGGGTGCACCTGTCGGCATGCATTAAGGGTAGCGGAAACGCCAAGGTGTGCATGCTGTAAAAAGCCATCTCAACAGTCGCGAGGGGCATCATACTCCGAAAGGAGAGCTTAAAGCATGTCAACGCTCGTCTACGTGATCAATCAAAACGGGCAGCCACTGATGCCATGTCGACCTTCGAAGGCTCGCAAGCTCTTGCGGGATCGGCGAGCCAGCGTGATCGGTCACTGCCCTTTCACGATCAAGCTGCTCTGGGAGTGTGAAGAGCAGGTTCAGGAGGTGACGCTCGGCATCGATCAGGGCAGCCATGGGACGGGTTTCTGCTGTGTTGGCACAGGGCAGATCCTGTTATCGGGCGAGATTGGGCACCGCCTGGACGTCAAGGAGAAAATGACCGCTCGTCGGAGCTGCCGCCGCAATCGTCGCATGCGCAAGTGGTATCGGCCGAAGCGCTCCCTCAATCGGGCATCGAGCAAGCGCAGCGGGCGGTTG
>DATMNR010000529.1:0-3930 GCA_035568795.1 Ktedonobacteraceae bacterium | reverse complement strand
ATGTATGTTCAGGTGCTGCGAGAAAAAAAAGGACAGAAAATCCAGTCTCTCAGCATGGAAAAGAGGAGTTTTCAGCATGACTTCACTGAAGAGGATAGCTGGAAGAAGACCCGAAAGCGGAAGAACAAAAGTTCTATATTTACTAGAAATTGCATAAATACTCGACCGGAACCGACGGGATTCGAACCCGCGATCTTCTGCGTGACAGGCAGACATGTTAGGCCACTACACCACGGCTCCTCATTGATTGTTGCACCTTGCTGGGTGCGATTAGGATGATACCAGACAGGGGCCTTACTGTCAAGTGTTCAGTTGCAACAATTTTTCCGCTTGCTCGTATTTACATGTTGACACCTGTACTGCGAAGACCTATCTTGTTCATAAATATGCAAGAATTGTCTTTGGACAAAACGAAGAATCAGAAACGAGTGAAAGAGCAGTGGGACGCGATATTCTGGTCGATGGCTATAACGTAATTAAAAGGGATGTTTCGTTTCAAACATTGAGCACGAAAAGTCTAGCTGCTGCACGTCAACTTTTGGTAAACCAGCTTGCCACCCGATACCGCCATACACCGCACCAGGTCATCGTTGTCTTTGATGGCGATGGTGTGAGCGAACAAAGTACTCAGGATCGTCGTGTGCGAATCATATATTCCCGCGCCGGTGAAACTGCCGACAGTGTCATTGCTCGTTTAGCTGCTTCGGCACGAGCGACGGGACGTGAAGTAGAATTGTACAGCGATGATAGCGAAGTAAGACAGTCAGTTGCTCAGCAAGGTGGAAAGGTCGGTTCTACCAATCAGCTTACAAAACACTTAAATGCAGCGCCAGCTGATCTTGCTCGTCTTTCGCACCACCGCCAGCAGGCACGTCGCCAATATGGACTGGACCCCACACAAAAATATGAGCTTGACGAATACCAGCCCACCTCTTCACATAAACGTAAGAAAGGGAAAAAGACGCGACATTTGAAATAGTCAGTCGACATCAACTCATGCATAGATGAGTATCAGGTAGTAGAAGCTTATTTTTGGACTACCGAAGGCAGTTCCTCCAGTGTTGTATCTTCCTCAGTCTGCTTTGGTGTACTATCCGATGTAGTTGGATTTGATTTCTTTGGTTGCTTGCTGAAGCGAGCTTTAATAACGTAGGTAAATCCCTCGATCACAATAGTGCGCGACATTTTCGATTTTCCCACGCGTCGATCCATAAAGACAATGGGCGTTTCGACTATCTTGAAACCATGCTGCATCACTCGATAGGCCAGTTCTATCTGAAACGCATATCCTTGCGATTGGATACTATCAAGATCAATACGTTCTAAAACCTCACGCCGGTAACAACGATAGCCAGCAGTGCAGTCATGCACAGGAATCCCCAGCATAAAGCGCGCAAAGATATTACCACCACCACTGATGAAACGGCGGAGTATAGTCCAGTTGGGGGTATCGCCTCCAGGAATGTAGCGCGATCCAATCACCAGGTCTGCATTCTCAATTGCTTTGAGAAAATCTGGGATATAACGTGGATCATGGGAGAAGTCAGCGTCCATCTCAAAAGCCGCATCATAAGCATGTTCAATTGCGTATTTGAAACCCTCAATATAAGCTGTTCCGAGTCCCAGCTTTCCAGCACGATGCAAAACACTTACTTGTGTATTCTGTTCATGAATTTCGTCAGCAAGTTTTCCTGTGCCATCTGGTGAATTGTCATCGACAATCAAAACATCAATTTCAGGCGCATACGAAAAAATCTCTTTGAGCAGAGGCGGAAGATTATCTATTTCGTTGTAGGTTGGAATAATAATGAGCGTTTTCATATAAACTTGTCTCCAGTACTTGTTAACACCGATGCGGTTTGTAATGTAGTCTGACCAGCATCTTTGGATAATACTCCGTTGATGCCGGGCTGTTGATTTTCCGACATTTCCCCTCGTACAGTGGAAAAGTCAATATGTTGAGTAGTTCGAAAGAGGACGAGGGCGATAACACCAAGCCCCAGCCCAAACCATAAGGTACAAAGACGGATGAGCAGAGTTGCTGCCCCAGCAATCGCTTTAGAGGGCGTTATCAACAAGTGAGTGAGTCCTAACATGCTACCGTCTGCTGTACCCAGCCCCCCAGGTAGACCGGAAGCCGACCCGACCAAAGACGAAACTGCCAAAATGAACATCGATTTAATAAATAAATCGACACTGATCGTTATACCCAATCCTGCATATACGAAAAATAATGCTCCACATTCCCCTGACCAGGAAATCAGACCTATCAGGATAGCAAGAAGCAATGGTCTCCATTGAAATAGGGTATAAGAACTATCATAGAATGTGCGTATCAGATGTGCAATACGTGATATGATGGGCATTCGTTCGCCGAAGCCGAGCAAAGTCAATGAAAGTTGGCGATTTTGTATAATCAAAATAACCGCCAGCCCAAGTATGGAAAGTGTAAGTAATACTTCCCAGCCAGAACGATATAGTATCAGGCCCGTCATGGCCAAACCTATCATGGCAATACCATCGGTCAGTCTTTCTGCTACGATGATTGGTGATGAGCGACTGATAGGTACGTCCGTCGATGTTTTCAGGAGATATGACTTTAACAATTCACCAATTTTGCCAGGAGTGATTGCCATAGAAAGTCCAGAAAGAAAGATTAGTAGGCTTTGTAACCAGTGAACATGGATCCCGAGCCGTCCAAGATAGTATTGCCATTTGATAAAGCGCCAGAAGTAGTTGAAGAGCGTAAGTCCCAGAATCAGTGGAAGATATTCCCAACGAAAATTGACCAGAGCCTTCAGCATTTGTGGGAGGTCAGCGTACAGGGCAATAACAGTCATAACTATGACTGCTAGCACGAGAGACGATATTATTCCTGTCCTTATTTTGCGGGTAAGCAACCGCCTGCTCCCTCATTTTGGTAGTGCATAGAGCACAACAATAATTAGTACTGTACACAACACAACGGTTCCAAGCATATGTCGGTCACGCAACAGTACTTCTTCGGGACTTCCGCCCTCCATTCGCATATGCATCAGGTACAGGTATCGGAACATCCCGTATAACACCAGCGGGATAGTGATCATCAAACGATGATTCCCTGTTGGTCCCTGAAAAGTATACAGGCTGTAAGCCATAATTGTCGCAGCGATTACGATCGTAATCAACTGATCGAGAAGCGGCAAGCTGTACTCTTTCAGAATCTGGCGATGATTGCTCGCTTCACCTTGCAGTAATACTAATTCATGTCGTCGCTTGCTTAATGCCAGGAATAACGATAAAAGAATCGTCACAAGGTAAAGCCAGGGTGAGATCATGACCGGTATCACGACTGCACCCGCCAATATGCGCAGAACGAACCCACTTGCAATGATGAATACATCTAGCAATACAATATGTTTAAGACGCACGCTGTACAGGGCCATCAGAAGTATGTAGGAGGCAACCGTAAGGGCAAAGAGAACATTTGCTCCACCAAGCGAAGCAAAGATGTCAGTTTGCTGAATCGGTATGTTAAAAATGAGCAACGTTAATCCTGCGCAACCAAGAATCATGATACCTATGGACACAATTGCCCATGAGACCGGAAGATTGCCGCTGGCAAGAGGACGTTTGCTTTTTGTGGGATGCTGGCGATCGCGTTCGAGGTCAAGGAGATCATTAAAGATATAGATACTACTTGATGCAAGGCAGAAGACAACGAAAGCTACAAATGCGCGCTCGAAAGAAGTGACATTAAACAGTTGTTGCGCAAAAACCAGACCTACAAAAAGAGCTAGATTTTTTGTCCATTGCCTGGGTCGCATAGACTGGATTACTGCATGAATGCGAAATCCAATTCCTTGTTTAGCAGTTTGGGGTGTTACTCCGTTCGTTGTAAAGGAATGTAAGCCTGTCTGTCTTTCAGATTGTTGCTTTTGCTTAATTGTC
>DATMNR010000528.1:0-5338 GCA_035568795.1 Ktedonobacteraceae bacterium | reverse complement strand
CCAGGTTGGGCAGAACAGGATCCTGAGCAATGGTGGAAGGCAACAATCACAGCAATTCGCTCCTGTCTCTCCGAAGGCGTTATACATGGAGTTGCTCCAGGCGAAGTACGTGGCGTCGGACTTTCGGGTCAGATGCACGGCGTGGTTTTGCTCGATAAGGAATACAAGGTATTGCGACCATGCATTATCTGGGCTGACCAGCGTAGCGAAGCGCAATGTCGTTGGATGACAGAACAGGTAGGTGCTTCACGTCTAATTGAATATGTCAGCAATCCTGCTTTGCCCGGATTTTCTGCTCCTAAAGCACTGTGGGTGCGTGACAATGAACCAGAGATTTTTGCCCAAACACGCACAATCATTCTACCTAAGGATTACATCCGTTTTCGTTTGACAGGCGTGCTTGCAATGGAGATTTCGGATGCTGCTGGAACGTGCTTGCTTGACGTCAAACATGGTTCATGGTCTCAAGAAGTATTACACGCGATAGGTTTTGATGCTCCCTTGCTGCCCCCTGTTGTTGCCGCGGATGTTGTTTGTGGTGCCATCACAGCTGAGGTGGAGCAACTTACAGGCCTGCTCGCTGGAACGCCCGTCGCGGGAGGAGGAGCCGATAACGCTTGTGGCGCTGTTGGTAATGGCGTAGTCCGACCTGGATTAGCTCTCGTCTCAATCGGTACGAGTGGTGTTCTCCTTGCCCATGCATCTACACCTCAAGTTGATGTTTCAGGCCCGATTCCGAGAGTACATACCTTCAATCATGCTGTTCCTCACGCCTGGTATCTTATGGGTGTAACGCAGAGTGCGGGCCTTTCGTTACGCTGGGTTAGAGATAATATTGGCTTGCCGGAACAAGCCCTTGAACGTTGGACTGGACTAGACGCATATGAACTCCTTACAAAGGAAGCTGAAGGCGTATCGCCTGGCAGCGATGGTCTCTTGTTTCTCCCATATCTTCAGGGTGAGCGCACGCCGCATCTCGATGCATATGCGCGAGGTGGATGGATTGGCCTGACTGCCAGCCATAATAGGCGTCATCTTGTGCGTGCCGTTTTAGAAGGAGTTGCCTTTAGTTTAAAAGATTGTTTTGCAATAATTCAGGAGCAGGGTTTAGAGCTTGAGCAACTACGTGCAACAGGAGGGGGAGCAAAAAGTTTGCTCTGGCGACAAATTCTTGCCGATGTGCTAGGTGTGCAACTGGTTACCACGACAGCAGAAGAAGGGCCTGCCTTTGGGGCTGCCTTGCTTGCGGGCGTTGCTTGCGGTGTCTATGACTCGGTACCGCAGGCCTGTGAGATCACTGTACGTGTTGTTGATCGGACTGATCCTCGTCCTCAGCTGGAAGATGTATATACAAGAGCATATGAAAAGTATCGAGCCCTTTATCCAGCCTTGAAACCGATCTTCAACGAACAGTTGTGATCTGTGCTACTTTCTGAAGACATAGACGTTCTATTATAGAGATGGATGAGTTGAAATGACTCTGTTCTCAATATTGCAAGAGTTTTTTAGAGCGATATGCGATTAGTTAAGATTTCTTCAGAAGAGCAAAAAGTCGTCGAACAAAAGACACAAGAGCCAGGAGCACCGTTTCCAGTCGAGAAGCAGCGAGGTCGTCGTTCTTATACCTCGCTTTTGTGGTGGGTTCCTTTGTTGATGTTTGTATTGTTGCTCATCAGTGTATTTAGTGGACGTTCAAAAATTGAGGCCTGGATTTCTCATCATGTTGTACACAACCAAATTCTTACTCCCGTTGTGCCAGTAATTCGTCCCCAGCCTACTCCAACCCAACCATCTCCAATTGATACTACAGCGACGCTTTTTATGAATGCAATGCTCCGCAAAGATTGGGCTTCAATGTGGTTCATACTGTCACCCGATGCTCAACAGCAATGGCAAGGAGAGAAAGATTTTATCCATTTTGAGCAAGCAAAATTTGGTTCACTCCAATTGATTTCTTATATCAATAGCCCAGCTCAAATGCATCATACATGGTTTGATCCAGATACAACGCAGATCTATTCTAATGTGGATGTGCTACATATTTCGCTTAGAGCTTCTGCGCCTCAGGGTCTACTCTCTGCTCCATCCAATATTGCGCTTAGGAAAGGCCTTTTCCATAATACGTTGTTTCCCATTGTATATTATCAATTCAACTGGCGCATACTTTTAGCGGGTCCTGCTGATCCGGACGCACCTATTCTCGTACCTTCATCACCACCTACCACGAAACTGCTTGTGCCTATTTTTATGTATCACCACGTCTCTAACTTGCCAGTCAGAAATTATCTGGATTATGGGCTGACTGTAACAACCACCAATTTTAATTACCAACTCGACTGGTTACAGCAACAGGGATACCATAGTATTACTCAAACAGAGCTATTTGATGCATTATATTACGGAAAAGTGCTTCCAACTCACCCTATGATTCTAACCTTTGATGATGGCTACGAAGATGTTTACACAGATGCTTTGCCAGCATTGCTGGCTCATCATTATCGAGGAGTATTTTATATCATCACTGGCATGATTGGTGGGAATTACATGACATGGCCGCAAGTGCGCAAACTTGCACAAGATGGAATGCAGGTTTCATCACATACGATTCACCATGTAAACATAGGGCAACCCCCCCCATGGACTACCACACAGAACGAACTTCTCGCTTCTAAACAAACATTGGAGGTTCAACTCAAGCAACCTGTTCAATTTTTTTGTTATCCAACGGGCGAACCATTTCATAACGATCCGGTGTATGAACAGCAAATAGTGCTTGCAGATCTTTTTAAAGATGGCTATGTAGCAGCCACTCTCGATCCGTTCTCTTTCGACTCAGTTATACAAAATGCGCAAACCCCTTATCAATTGCCGCGAATACGTGTGAGTGGCGGTGAAAGCATGCAACTTTTCACCAGTATTCTGAACTCCACATTGAACATCGATGGCTATCGAATGGCTAATGGCTACTCTGATTAGAGTCACTTTTCCCTGTAATATCTTTTCATTAGATAGCTAAAGGTATGTTATCATAATAAAAGCAGTGCCCATTGTTGATTGTTATTACTCAAGAGGGATGTGCGATGAAATCAGACGAAGCCTCCGATATAGCAGTCTCAGTTGATAAAGTAGAGCGTACATTGAACGTGCGTGGCATCCAGACACATATTTTTGAGGCAGGATCACCTGCTACAGCGCCTTTACTCTACCTGCATGGTACCTTTTTAGGGAATTTATGGCTGGAGTTTCACAATATTCTTGCACAGAACTTTCACGTTTTCGCCCCTGATATTCCAGGTTTCGGTTTAACCGAACGACCAAATTGGATGCGGGATATGAGCGATTACATATTGTACTTACACGATCTTCTCGATACACTTGGTTTGCGAAAAACGATTATAGTTGGTCACTCCATTGGCGGCTGGATGGCTGCTGAATTCGCTATATGGTATCCAGAGCGGGTGGATAAGCTTGTGCTATCCAATGCTGCCGGTATACGGGTGAAAGGTTCACCTATAGCAAATCTATTTGCCATGAGTCCCCAGGAAATTGCGATGGCAAGCTTTGATAATCTCGCAGCAGCGATGCCTCTCATGCCGAAAGAGTTCAATACTGATTATCTGCTCTCACAGTATCGTCAGCTTACAACATTGGCTACCCTGGCCTGGAATCCCACCTATGATCCAACTCTTGAGCGTCGTCTCGAGCGGATAAACAGCCCAACCTTGATTGTATGGGGGCAGAATGATCGCCTCATACCCCAGGTTTATGGAGAGACATTGCATCGACTGATCGATCATTCCGAGTTGATTCAGTTGGAAGGAACAGGTCATATGCCGATGTTCGAAAAACCTGCTGAGTGGTGCAGCATCATTCGCGAATTTCTGCACAAGTAAGGTAAGGAGTAGAAGATGAATAAGCTCACATTTCACTACTTCCACCTGATGCCCTGGCCCTATTTACCTGCTGACTTCGATGAAAAATACGATTCAGCCTGGGTAACGCTGCCAAATTCCATTTATGATCCCATTAAAGGTAATGCGCTATACAATCGCTATCTTGATGAGATTGAGCGAGCTGATAGGCTTGGTTGGGATAGCGTTATTGTAAATGAGCATCATCAGAATGCATACGGTACCATGCCTTCACCCAATCTAATGGCGGCTGCTTTGACACAACGCGTTAAACGGGCAAAGATTGGTATCGTTGGCAATGCATTACCATTGCATGACGACCCTCTGAGAGTGGCTGAAGAGATTGCGATGCTCGATGTGCTCAGTGGAGGGCGTATCATCTCCGGTTTCGTGCGGGGTACGGGCATGGAGTATTTTAGCTATAATATCAATCCAACCATCAGTCGCGAGCGCATGGATGAGGCGCATGACCTGATTATCCAGGCCTGGACACGCCCTGGCCCATTCGCCTTCGAAGGAGAGCACTACAATTACCGCTATGTGAATATCTGGCCTCGACCTATCCAGCAACCTCCACCTATCTGGTTGCCTGGCACTGCTAGCATGGAGACCATCGATTTTGCTGCTAAGCACAAATATCCATACATGACGGTGTTTATGCCTATGAATCAGCGCCAGCGTGCCTATGATATATACAGGCAACTTGCAGAGGAAAAATATGGCTATGAAGCGCAGCCAGAGCAATTGGCATTCTGTGTCCCCTGTTATATCGCTGAAAACGACGATATTGCCATGAGGGAGGCTGAACAGTACATAATGTGGCTTTTTGATAAGGGGTTAAAAGTGCGCCCTCAATTCTTTGTCCCGCCCGGATATATGAGTGAAAGAAGTCTCAAAGGGATGCTTGAGGGAGGTGGATTTGGGCAGAAGCGTCGTTTCAAAGAGTTGATCGAAACTGGTGTTATCATCGTCGGAAGTGTAGATACAGTAATTGAAAAATTATCCTACTACACCGATGTGTTACATGCTGGAATGTTGGTCACAGGTGGCCATGTAGGCGAAATTCCCGATTACCTGGTGCTAAAAACACAGGAATTGATGGCTAAAGAGGTCATGCCACATTTTCGTGACAAGAGCGTTGCCACTCAAACTGATCAGCCAGTTGTGACCTTGCCCTAGAAAATGCCTTGCTGCCATATTTGAAAGGAAGATAGTTGTGTCCGTTATTCGTACCCCTGAAGGGAGATTCAAGGATTTACCCAATTTTCCCTTTCAACCACATTATCTCGAGATGGATGGATTGCGTATCCACTACCTGGAAGAAGGAGAGGGTCAGGTCATTCTCTGTCTACATGGCGAGCCTTCGTGGTCGTATTTGTATCGCAAAATGATACCCATTCTTTCAAGTAATCATCGGGTGCTGGCAA
>DATMNR010000527.1:0-3355 GCA_035568795.1 Ktedonobacteraceae bacterium | reverse complement strand
GAATGCCGTCTGCCTTCACATACGCCTCGTCGAGGCCGTACCTGGAGAGCATGTGTGTCAGGATCATGACTCCCGCAGGCAGCAGACGTGCGCGTTCAACCAGCATCTGGTTGGTGTGTGCGATCTCCTTCGCAGATTTCTTGCACAGTGTATGCAAAGCCCGCTGCAGGTCGGCGTACGTTACGAGCTGTTTCGTTGGATCGGCGACGAACTGGAGGAGGGTGTCGGCACTGCCACCCATCAGAATGGCGCTGCGCAAGGGGAGCACGATTGGCAGCGAGTCTACCTGGGCAGCGATGTGAGCCTGGAGAGACTGTATCTCCTTTTTCGTGGGAGGATCGTGTTTCAGGAATTGTTGGGTCATATTGCCTGCGCCGATCGGGAGTGATTG
Source organism: Ktedonobacteraceae bacterium (assembly GCA_035568795.1). Lineage (GTDB taxonomy): Bacteria > Chloroflexota > Ktedonobacteria > Ktedonobacterales > Ktedonobacteraceae > DATMNR01. The sequence continues at coordinate 2,964 of DATMNR010000527.1, read as the reverse complement.
CGCGAAGGCGGGCGTTGGACCTTCTCCCTGGATCACTTGCGTACTTCCTCCTCCGCTATCCACGACGAGCAAAGGGTTCTGTGGCACTGGAGGGAACGTCGCCCAACAATAATCGAGAGCTGCCTCTTCCTGACTTGTGATCAGCATCGACTTGATATGCAGCGTGCTCCCAACCAGATCGATGATGGCTGGGCCATTGGTGACCTCACGCATCTCCTGGGTAGCGATTGCGAGAATGGTGGCGGTCTCTGCTTTACGCGCGGCAGGGACAAGGGTTGCCAGATCTTTTAAGGCTCGATACAGTGCTTTGATGGGAACCACCCCACTTTTCACGTCACCGATCAGTTCTGCTAACATCGACTGGTTCATCTTTTTTTCAAATGCCGTGTTCCCATCTGAGGCAGCAACCAGCAGGTGAATATCATTACTGCCGATGCTGATGACGCCGATCGGCTGTCTCTCTCCCATAGTTCTCTCCTGTTCGCGTTGCGTGGGAAGAAGCATACTGGCCTCTTCTCCTCTCTCTATTCTAGCTGATTTCCCCTCATAAGACAATGGAGCGGGAGACCCACCACAAAATTTCTAACACACCTCGTCTTGCCTCATCTCGCACGTACTGCTTTCCAGCACCACTTTGAGTTTGTACTCTGGTAAATACCTCTTCCGCCTGCTGTCCATTTGATCCAATACCTCATTTTGTTGTTGTTTTGATTCCATCAGGTACGGGCCAATCCCCTGCTCATTGAGATACTGGAAGAGGTGTTCACCTGGCGCATCAGATCGAATGCCCGGTGTGTTTGAAGAAGAACGAAAGCATGCTTGCTAAGATAATGCTTATGTGGTGGAAATTGGTGCTTATTTTTTGTTCACGTGCTTCCTCATTTCATTATTGCTGAAACGATTTGCTAAAATGATACGTGATACGCCTATGATACAAAGAAGCAGCGAGCACCGGCATGTACATGGACGGGCTCATGTTTCAAGAGGATGAACGAACACAACCAGGTGCAGAAGAATCCGGGTGCGAGAAAAGTATTCTCATGGGAGAGGATGATGACACCTTTTGCGCATTTCTTGTCCTGGCGCTCCGACAAGAGACACCTTATGTTGTACACTGGGTCTCCGATGGCTTTGAGGCCTTGCGCGCCATTCGTGAGGATAAGCCGGACTTGCTGATTCTGGATGATCAATTGCCACGCATGAATGGCATTGACCTCTATGATAAAATTCATCCTCTGCCCGGGTTCGAACATATCCCCGTCATCATGGTGCACAATTACCAAAACGGGAGATCGAAAAACGCACACTGGTTGGCATCAGCAAACCATTTGAACTCGGTGAACTCTTCAATACTCTGGAGCGGTTTCTGGCCTAGCTTTTAATCCATCTCTCAATCAACAAGAAGAAGCTTCCTTGGAAGCAACGGTTGGGGAAATAATATGAAGTGATGAGCATCTCCTTTTCACAGCAATTACTGTTCGTCTGCATTAGCTCTATCGAGTACACTACGATCAAACAGATGAGTAAAACTCATAACGAGAGGTACATAGCATTTGGCATTTGCTACAGTGATTCTAGCTGATATCAATCTACATCTGTCCACGATGCTCTGGTGGCTAGTCGTCGGCCTGGTCGCCGGTTTGCTGGCGAACGTGGTTATGGTATCATCGGCGATATCGTCGGCGCATTTCTCGGCGGTTTCCTGGCGAGCCTCATTGGCTAGATGCCAACGGACTGGTTGGGACCATCATCATCGCGTTTATCGGTGCCTGTATCCTGATTGTCGTCCTGCGCTTCTTCTCGCGTCGCTCTCCACGTAGACGTAGAAGAAGACTCTCATCCACCGTGTTCTTCCATTGACACGAAAGTCTGGGCAGCCTACTACGTTGCCCTTTCTTTTTTGCCTTTTTGTTCGTCGATGGAACTGGGACAGCTGATCCACGAAAGCCAACCATGGCCTTTCCCCCAGGAATTGAACACATCAGGTGCGTCGCTTGCTCTCAATCTCGAGGGGCAGCACAATTGAGGGCATTTTCCGTGGTGGCAGATCAGACCTGTCAATTATGTAAGGGAAAAGCAACATTGCAAACCAAGCTTGTCAATTGTGGCAATGGAGGGGCGAATGAGTAGCTGAAACATGCAAATGGAGGAACCATGAAATGAACAAAAAACAACGCAGAGGCAAGAAGACGAAGCAACAGACAGTTGTTGAACAAAAGCAGCCGGAACTGACCGACCTCGTCGGCCAGAATCTTGAGGCTGTTGTTGCCTACCAACTCCGCACTGAACAAGAACTTGACCATCATCAACACCTGATTGAGGCTATCACGAAGAATGTTGGACGACCGCGGTTTCTGTACCTGGTGTTGCTTCTTGTGGTTCTCTGGATAGGAGTGCAAGGATTGCTGGCGTCGTTTGGGAGAGTGGGCTTCGATCCCGCCCCGTTCTCCTGGCTACAAGGGCTGATCAGTTTGAGTGGGTTGCTCGTAGCCACCATGGTGCTCATTACGCAAAACAGGCAAGCAAAGCAGACGGAACATCGACGGCATCTCGATCTGCAGGTGAGTCTTCTGATAGAGCAGAAGGTCACGAAAGTCATTGCTTTAGTAGAGGAACTGCGTCGCGACCTCCCGACGGTGCAGAATCGCGTTGATTTCCAGGCCGAAGCCATGCAAGAGGTGATTGATCCACAGGCCGTACTTGGTGCTTTGGAAGAATTGCTTCAAGAGGGATATAGCAGCGAGGAGAAAGAGCAAGGCCTCCAAAACGAACAGAGGTCACTGAAAGAAGAAGAGCATGAAACAGGGTGAGTGTTGCCCAGAGTACCCTATTTCCTGTACAGCCACAGATACATGATGGAAAGACGGGAGAAGTGGACCACTTCTTGTTCTGCTACCGGACACAACGACTGCACTAGGAGTATGTGAATCTGTGTTTCATGCACACCTTCTGTTTAAAGGTATG
>DATMNR010000526.1:0-3013 GCA_035568795.1 Ktedonobacteraceae bacterium | reverse complement strand
TCCTGTGCTAATTTGCTCAGATCAAGCATAGTTTGCGCTAATACCTGAACAATTGCCGCTTCGATCTTACCACGGCTATTCTGGACGTAGATGACGTTGTTTTGTACGTGGGAAAAGCCGAGCAAGTCTGAGCTATACTGGCGATCAATTTCAATTGGCACCCCATAGCCAGCAGCGGAACCAAGTGGAGACTGATCGTTGATCTGATATGCAGCCGAAAGTAGCTTCTCGTCATCAAGCAGAGCCTCTGCAAAGCTTGATGCCCAGAGGCCAACCGAAGAAAGCATTGCCCTTTGCATATGTGTATATCCTGGCATCGGAACATCAGCATGAGTATCAGCTAACTCAATTAATGCCGAACAAAGATTGCAAAGCCGGGTCATCACGTTATGCATTTGTTCTTTGCCATACAAACGCAGGTCCACCAGTACCTGGTCGTTACGCGAGCGCGCCATCTGTATCTTTTTACCAACAGAACCTGTATTTGCTGAGAGGTAATTCTCCACACAGGTATGAACATCCTCATCTTCCACCGTAACTGTGAACTCGTGATCTGCTTCTAGCTCCAGAATATTGCAAAGTGCATCCTTCAATACACTATGCTCGGTCTCAGTGAGCACACCGATTTTTGTTAGCATCGCAACGTGAGCAAGTGAGCCCCAGACATCATGTCGAATGAGCCTGGCATCAAGCAGGCTGTTCTGTGCTGCTTCAAAACGCTCGACCTGCTCATTCAACTGGTAACTTTTTTGCCAGAGCTTTGTCATGACTGTTCCCCTTCAAAACTGGCCGCTACTGTTTTGTTACGTCTCGCAATCAATTCAAAGGGTAGGCCTCGAAGATGCGCGGCTGGAGCACATTCCTTCTGATTGAAACTCGCGCTCTTAATCGAGCGTATATCGGGAAAGAAGAGGCCACTTGACGATGAACGAGCACTTATATTAATGTTGCCCTTATAGAGTTCTACTGTGTATTCTCCATTCACAACCTTTTGCGTGGTCGCAATGAAAGCATCGATGGCCTCTTTCAGGGGGTGGAACCACTCTCCGTGGTATACAAGATTGGCCCATTGTGCATCAAGCTGGCGCTTCAACTGTATTTCCTCTTTGGTCAGACAGAATTGTTCGAGGTCTTTATGCAGCTTCAGTATTATTGAGGCAGCAGGAGCTTCATATATTTCCCTTGACTTCATTCCCATGATTCCGTCTTCAAAGAGATCAATTTTGCCTATGCCGTTGGCTCCTCCAATACTATTGAGTTGCTCAATAATCTGATCAAGGGGAAGCTGTTTGCCATTTAATGCTACTGGCAAGCCGTTCTGCCAACTCAAGTTGAGAGTTGTGGGTTTATCGGGAGCTTTCGTTGGTGGCGTCAGCCACATCCAGATCGAATCTGGCAGTTCTGTGCTAAGATCAATGCCGCCACTTGCAATTGAGCGGCACCACATTGTCTTATCGTCCCCGCCAATAATTACTTCCTCGACCGCAACACCATAATATTCTATCAACAACTGTTCTTCACCACGTGTGAGATCAAAGTCGCGCACAGGTACAAAGATGGGCATACCAGGTGCAAAGAGGCTGAAGACGTTGTGCATACGGTACTGATCGTTGCCTTTGCCGGTAGAGCCTTCCATCAAAGCATCGCAACCCAATTCCTGAGCCTTCTGTGCAATGTGCGCAGCAATGAGTTGGCGAGTCATGGAGGTAGAAACAGGGTAGCCATTGTAATCTGAATTTGCCTGGATTGCTTTGCTAAGCCATTCTTCGGTAAATTCTTGCTTTGCGTCAATCACGATTGGCACTATCCCTAACTTCGCAGCTCGTTCGGTGCTCTCCTGGATCTCGGCCTCACCTTGACCGACATCAACAGTAATTGCTGTGAGTTTGCGAGCATGATATTTCAGGTGGGATAGTTTGACACATATCGTCGAGTCAAGCCCGCCTGAATAGGCCAGTGCGATGTGATTGCCTTGTGGCACTTCGACCTCAGTGATTTTCTGCAATGCTAGATCGAGTGCCTTGTCAACGTTTGTCGTGCTTTGGGTCATGTTTGTCTGATCGCTGGTTACCATTGTGTGATACTCCTTCAACTCCCTCACCTTTCGAGATGAGGATGGTGAGGATAGGGAAGAAGCTTGCAGTCGATTGCAATAAAAAACTCCCGTCCCCTCCTTTGACGACATTGAAGGGACGAGAGTGAAGAGGATATTTCTATTCCGCTTTACACCCGTGGTGCCACCCTAATTGCCTTTCATACTCCGTAGAGATGCCTTACTCTGGCGACTCCTTAGCAACAACATTGTTATAAGGATGAAAGGCCGCTTTTCCATGGTTGTTACGCTGCGTGGGAACCATCCACCTGCTCCTACTTGCATTGTTCAGAGAAAACTTGATTTATTTTCTTCGAATAAGGCTTTCTTCGGCCAGCCGCTCACGAATGCGTTCTGAGATGCGTTTCCATTCCGAACTTACACTCTATTTCGGATCGCTGTTGGTTGCCACTCTCATACTTTGTTCGCTCGACGCGGGTCAGTCTTTCAATTTGGGTACTATCTAACGCACCCAAGTTTATTGTATGAATTAAGCATAGCAGTAGATTTCTTTCTTGTCAACCTTCGTTTTTCCAAAAATCTTCAGTAAACATACCCAGAAGAAGCTCTAAGTCATTGTGTATGACTTGTGAAAGGAGTAAAATGCTTCCAGATGGAAATGTTCATGTCTTGTTGTCGAAAATGATGATAGCAAATGGCAAAGATTAAGAAGAAAACATCGCAAATACCAGTTTCACTGGAAAATACTTCACAGGCCCAGGATTTACTTGATAAATATCATGAAATCGCCAGGAACTTGCACGAAAGTACAAACCAGGCGCAAGTAGAATCCGCTTTAGCTGAAATCAACAACTTGCCGGAAGGCGCGCAGATGGCTTTGCTTAAGGACTTATCAAGGGAACATCATACCGATGCTGCCGATGTTTTGGTTGCAATCAACGAATTGAGTCCCGTAAAAAG
>DATMNR010000525.1:0-9565 GCA_035568795.1 Ktedonobacteraceae bacterium | reverse complement strand
CGCAAGTGTGGTCATCCAGAATGTTGAGCCAAGTTCCCGTGCAAGCGATAAACTGGCTTCTAATGCTTTAATTGCTGGAGCGGGGGCGAGCAGCAGCACGTAGATGTGCCCCAAGGCTGAAGTGCTGGCGACCATCCACTGCTGGTGCTCAATCTCGGTGGCGATGCGGCTTGCCTCCTGTGCATGGGAAAGCGCCGGACCGAACTCCCCAAAGGAGAGCAGGGTATGAGCCAGAGTATTCTCGGCGAAGGCTTGTCCTGCCAGCGAATCGATCCGCCGTGCCAGGCGCAAAGACTCTGAGGCATCTTGCACACACTCATTGCGTGTTCTCAAAGGCCAAAAGGTGGTTTCACTTGACCCAGGCATGGACTGGACAGCACGCATCGCGAGGCTAGAGAGCAGGCTCTGCGTGTCACCCAGGGTACGGAACAGGGCAATCGCTTGCCCGAGCTGTTCGACCGCTTTGATCCTGTCTCCACGCATCCCATACGTTATCCCAAGCAGGTCGAGTGTTTCAGCCATCCCCTGAGTGTTGTGCTGTTCCTCAAAAATCCTGAGTGCTGCTTGATGGGCTTGCAGTCCTTCCTCACTGCGTCCAGTGTTCACGAGCCAATTTCCTAAGCGATTGAGGCTGCGAGCCCGCAGGGTTGGGTCAGCAAGGCGCGCAGCGAGGTCGAGGGCCTGACGGAACCATGCACCCGCCTTTGCATAGTCGCGCTCGGCCCAGAGGAATCCGAGTGCCATCATACTCTGCCATTCCATCTGGCCATCAGAAGCTGTGTGAGCAGTGTCTAATGCACGCTCGTAGTCGCTACGCGCGCGGTCGAATTCACCGAGTGTTTCATAGGCCTGTCCTCTTGCATAATACAACTTACCCGGTGGTGTGACAGGTAATTGATGGGCAGCATCCAGCGCATGTGTCAAGTGTTCAATAGCGGCACGCGGCGCATAAAGTGCCAGAGCTCTTTCTCCGGCGCGTTCCGTATACTCCAGTGCTTTCGCCCAGGAACCAGCCTCATAGAAATGGTAAGCCAGGTCTGCCAGATATGCCTCACGCTGCAATGGGGAAGCGTAGAGGAATTCTAATGCTCCCGCAATACCAAGGTGCAACGACCTGCGCTCACGTACTAGTAGCTCACTGTAGATCGCCTGTCGTATCAGCGCATGCCGGAAGGCGAACTGGTCTGCCGACTCTTCGACAACAAGTTGCGCTGCAATCAACTCTTTCATGAGTGGTAGTAGTTGGTCCTCATCCCAGTGCAGGATCGTTTGCAGCAAAGTAAAGTCGAAGCGTCGTCCGGCTACTGCTGCCAGCGTCAAAGCCTGCTCTGATTCAGCACTCAATTGATCCACCCGTTGCCTGACTGCATCATGCACACTTCGCGGGATCAAAGAGAAAGCGTCAGAATCTCTCTTCACAGATCTGAATTCCCATTTTCCATCAACATATTGAAGTTCTCCCGTAGTAATCAGCGATTTGAGTATTTCTTCCACGAAAAAGGGATTTCCATCAGTCAGGGTGTAGATGGTTTCCAATAGCTCAGTAGGTATAGGATGAAGCACTGCAAAAATAGCCTGCAGCATAGCATCAACTTCTATGCGAGAGAGACGTTTCAGCACTAGTTCCAGTGCCAGACGTTCGCGATCTAGCTGGGCTAGCCAGTGGCTTAAACCTGGCGAGATTTCCTCGCTTCGATACGTGAAAAGGAAGAAAAGCGGTTGACTCAAACCATGTCGAGCCAGGTGCAGCAGAAAATCAAGACTGCTCTCGTCGCACCACTGTATGTCCTCAACGATAAGTAGGACAGGTTGTTGTGCTGCTAGAGTGGTTAAGAAGTGTGTTAGAACTATAAAGAGGCGGCGTTTTTGCTGTACAGGGTCAGGTGTTTGTGGTCGTGGTAAAGGAACATGATGGGGGAAAAGAAGTGCTAGATCAGGCAGCAGTTGAACAAGTTCACTCACAATTTGTTCCTGGCTAGCTGTAAGGGAAGCCGAAATTTGATTTGCAAAAAAAGCTCGCAAGAGGTCGAGCAGTGGAGCATACGGGTAGGAGGTATCTGCCTGGAAACATGATCCCTGGAGAGGCAGGAAGCCTTGAGATACCCCATAACTTCTAGCCTCTGCTACAAGACGTGATTTCCCGATCCCCGCTTCACCACTAATGAGGGCAGCCTGACCCTGTTCGCTCCTATTTACATCGCCAAGCGAATATAAAGCCGCAAGTTCGCGTGTGCGGCCAATGAGAATGGGACAGATTACCGATTTGTCTATTGGTAAGGTCATAATCTCTGCTGTTTCTTTGCAAGAATCACTTTCAACGATACCATTGATAGTGGTACTTGACGGCCTGAAAGGGGTTTCATCAGGAGTCATGCTGGTGTGCCACAAGATGAACAAAGAAAGCTTTCGATGCACACTATATCACATCTCCACATGAAATACCCTGACTGAAGAGTCCCTCCAAATGAGATTGATCGCTTTATTGCACATTTTCGCCAGGGGTAAATCTAATTCCAGCAATATCCACAATCCTCACACTAACATATGATATACTGACTCAGTGAAACCCACCCATAGTGATTTCAAAGGAGATCCTCATGCTCTACCAGCCAGACGCGCCAGGTGATTGGGGTCAAATGCTCGAGTCAGACACCATCAAAACTGCTACCGATATACTCAAAACACAAGATGGATGCACTATTTTCTTACGAAGTTGGGTGACGGATAGCCCTGATATTCTCCTCATACTGCATGGCCTGGGCGCACATAGTGGCTGGTTTATCGATATGGGCAACAAATTGGCAGCTCGCGGTATGACCGTGTATGCTATGGATCATCGAGGATTTGGACGATCGGGAGGGCTACCTGGACATATCGACAACTATCATACCTATGTCGAAGATATCAATTTTATCGTTACGACAATTCGCAAACGCCATCCTGATGCCGCAATCCACATACTTGGGCATAGTATGGGAGGTATCTTTGCATCACATTTTGCGGCAAAATATCAAAGCACACTCACAAGTGTCCTTTTTCTCAACCCATGGATTCAAGACACCTCTCAGATACCATTAATAACCGCCCTAAGATTCTTAATAGGAGGCGTCTTTAAATCTCGTCGCTACTGGCAACTAGCTGGCGGAAGCGAAGTAATGACCACAAATCCAGAAGCAATTCAGTTGCTGAATACGGATCCCTACTGGTGCCGGAAACAAACATCCTCATTTTTGTTTCAAATATTACTCATGCGTTCGGCAGCCCTCAAAAATGCGAAGTTAATCAGCAAACCTGGACTGGTTATGCAGGCTGAGGCTGATAAATCGGTTGTGTCCGAAGCATCACACAACCTATACGAAAAGTTGGCAAGCAACGATAAAACGTGGAAGACTTTTCCTGGTTACGCGCACGATAGTGAATTTGAAGCAGATCGCACACTCTTAGATAACGAAGTAGTAACCTGGATAACTGAGCACATGAGGGAATTAACCGTTTCAAGAGTCGCTCAGTAGTATATGTGCTTGGCAGGAAATAAGCCAAAAAGGAATGAGCTGTGACATTCACTTGAGGATGATCATTGCGCTGATCTTACGTAACTCATTCCCTTGAGTTCTCCGTCCTCGTTTCTCTGTCACAGCTCAAATGGTGTACCAAATCGCTTATGGTATACTCCTTTCCGTTCCCATCATCTTTCTTCCTCCCCACGCCTTAAGTATACATCATTACGAAGCAAAATGCTGTCACATAAAAGTCACATTCCATTCTAAAAGTGCGCAAATTTGAACGTATATGTTAAAACAATTTACTGCATTAGAACGTATTATCTATATGTCCGACAGTTTGTCGGGCGGTGGAGTCGTTACTAAATGACAACTGTGAAACGGATTCTACCAGTTCCAATTCGTCCTGGTTGAACCGCGTCACACCTTGCAAAAAGGTAATGTACTCCACTCTCAGGTCTACTAAACTCGTCTTGTACGGATGTTTGTTGACCTGCAAGCACTGCCAGGTCAAAAGCCTGGCAGTGTCTTTTTATAGTGATCTCAGATTTACTTGTCTTGACAACAGAAGCAGAGTCACTTACATTTCGATCATAGGAGGATCATTCATGAAATATTTTGTTACAGGTGCAACCGGCTTTGTCGGTGGGCGAGTTGTTCACCAGCTCATCGATGCGGGTCATCAAGTCGTCGTTGTGGTGCGAAACCCGGCAAAAGCAGCAGATCTAGCTAGCCTCGGCATCGAAATACATCAAGGAGATGTGACCGGTAAAGAGAGCATGCGTGCACCTATGCAGGGTGTAGACGGCGTGTTTCATATAGCCGGTTGGTACAAGATTGGCCTGAAGGACAAAAGTGAGGGAGCGAAAATCAACATCCAGGGCACTCGCAATGTACTGGAATTGATGCAAGAGCTTGGTATAGCAAAAGGCGTCTATACGAGTACCGTAGCGGTTTTTTCAGATACCCATGGGCGCATGGTAGATGAGACCTACGTCTACAAAGGACCGCACCTGAGCGAATATGACCGCACCAAGTGGGTAGCGCATTACGAGGTTGCGGAACCAATGATCGAAGCAGGGCTACCACTCGTAATCGTACAGCCTGGAGTAATCTACGGTCCGGGTGATACAAGCAGCTTGCACACGGCCCTCGTCCAATATTTGCAACGCAAATTGCCCGTGATGCCAGGAAGAACTGCCTTCTGCTGGGCGCATGTGGACGACATCGCTCATGGGCATATTCTGGCGATGGAGATAGGGACAGCAGGTCAAAGCTATATCATAGCCGGGCCGAAGCATACATTTGTTGACGCAATGGAGTTAGCTCAACAGGCTACCGGAATTCCCGTACCACGTATCATAGCTCCTCCTGTCATGATGAAGGCAATGGCTGGCATGATTGGTGTAGTCGAGAAAATTATACCTGTGCCGGAGTCGTATTCCGCTGAGTATTTACGAGTTAATGCAGGTGTAACCTACCTTGGCACAAATGCTAAAGCTGTGCGCGAGTTAGGCTACAATCCGCGCTCTTTAGAAGAAGGTTTGCCGGAGACTCTACACCATGAGATGCAATTGCTGGGCATGAAGTAATAGAATGATCCTAACGTTAGGTGACCCTAGGTGAGACCTCCTCATAACATACTTTATCCTGGCATCCACTCATTACTGGGAGTGCAGAGGGCAAAGTCCTTTGCTGGGAGCGCGAGGGTGTCCCTCGCCTATTTTTCCAGCGAGCGGGCCGCAGGCCCGCAAATAGAGTTAAGAGTGGATGTCAAACTTTATCCCCTTGATTGTTTGCCTTATCAGAGTCTATAATTGTTATTATAGTTGTTTTTGTTGATCTACTAAGTCAAGAATGGAGAAGAGCTTTGAACACGTTAGCCACCTTCAATGGCGTCGACACTTCCAGTATCGTCGCATTGAGCAACAAAATTCTGGAGGAGCCCGCACGAGGGGACACGCTCTGGAAAGCCGAGATCATCTGGCAGAACGGCTTCCGCAACCAGATTCGTATACGCGATCTCCCTGCGATTTATGCCGATGAGCCGGAGGTGCTGGGGGGAACAAACACAGCGCCCAATCCCGTAGAGCAACTGCTAGGTGCGCTCGGCAGTTGTCTGGCAATTGGATACACGGCGAACGCTTCGGTTCGGGGCATCCAGATTGAAGAACTACGCATAGAGTTGGAAGGTCACATTGATCTCCCTGTATTTCTTGGTCTACATGAAGGACATGCCGGCTATTCTGACGTCGCCATCAAGGTCTACTTGAAGGCTGACGCGCCCAAGGAGACTCTGGAGGAACTCCATCGACAAGTGCTCAAAACATCACCAGTCGGCCAGACAATTGAGAAAGCGATCCCTCTGCACACAACCTTGGTTCACACTTATACTGAGGATGAAGTATTAAGGTAACAGCCTTGTTATCCTGAGTGCTTGCCTGTCATGCTGAGCCGCAGCGAAGCATCTCGGTGTCCAGCGCGTGAGATGCTTCGCTGGCGCTCAGGATGACATTGTGTGGCTGATTCATCTCTTCTCGCCTGATGAGCTAGTGTCGCACTATGTTGGCATCATTGATAATAGGGAGACCGTACGAACCGAGTTAAGACCGTAATCAGCAATCAATGTTGATTGGATGCTTATTCCCCTTTCTGTAGCTCACGTGGAGTATCCTTCACTGATGCTCTTCAGCCATGTGAAGCTCCCTGAATCTCCACCTGAGGAGCCTCTGTCTCTTGAGCAACGAATTGAACAAGCATCGTTGCAAGTCGGATTCTTCTGGATGATTGCAGCGAGCAATATCCAGAATCTCTTGAACCGTGATCTTGTGCAGTTTCGTACCCTTCTTCGGTAGTTGGAGAACAGTATTTGCGAGGTGAGAGCAGCATTACTGGGTGAGCGAATAGGCTTTACAAAAGCATCAGGTATTCAGCTTTACTGTACCCAGGAGGAACAAGTAGCGGTCTTGTGCTCTTTGTGTGATGAGATGGAGGCTCTGGCGCCTGAGGTTGTCGAACTGGGCGGATTTGTTCCAGCTTCGCCTCGTTTCGTGATTGAAATGCGACTTCTTTTACTTTTGTAACACTATCAATGCTTCATCGGAGGAAAGTGCATGATATCGGCCATGACATTATCTTGCATCCCTCTGACTTTGGCCTCATGCGTCTGGTGAATCCCATGGTGTGTCGGGGGCTTTTCATCCAGGTTATCATACGGCATATTCTCTTTCCTTCTACGTGAAGCGATCATCTGGATCATACAATACAGAAGGCCACCGAACGCTGCTCCGCTTACCACGGCTTCTCCGCTAGATACTAAACTAAGAGAGCCTCCAACAATGATACCAAGAGCAATTAGCCCTGGGAGAAGGATGTTTTTGTGAGAGCTCATAGAAGTTTCTCCTTTGTGTAACATGCGCGTTTTCTTATCCCTATCATATATGGACGTTGCCATCACGTATTTTTCAAATCAACTTTCCAACCCGTCTCTTCAGTAAACTTTCCCTGAATCTCCTCGATTGACTCAGAACTAAGGGACCCGCTCAAACTCACGGAAAGCCTGCGAGTATCCTGGTAAACTGAGGGTTTACCTGTGATATTCACACTATCCGGAAGCAAACGAGAGAACTGCGCGATTAAAGCTTTCTCATGTGCATTCGGATAGATATAAACACGCCAGCTCGTTTGTGTAGCAAGTTCTACAAGCTGTTCCATATAACGTGGCCTGGCTGTATCTGGAAAGTGGAAGTGCAGCCATAATGTGCCTTTTGTTGGATCGGCTCCCACACGGTAGAATCCTGGTATCGGATTGAACATCTTTCTTGCTAACGTTAATGCTTCATCACGGGAAAGTCGTTGTGGAGTATCAGGCTTCTGGCCGGGCATTAACAGCTCAAGGCGCCAGCCAGTCTCTTCTAGAAAGCGTTCTTGTGCTTCCTGAATCGCTTCGGAACTTGCTATTCCCTGACTGTAAACTCGTACGGTTTCCCGATCCAGGTGGAGAGAGGGTGTACCATTACTAGTAAGTCCGTCAGGCAGCAGTCGACGTGCCATTTCAACCAGGGCCTGGTGCTGTACTGCTGGATGCAAGCGTACATGCCATCCAGTCTGAGCTTCAAGCTGCGCGAGTTGTTCCGCGTAGCGCTTTTGCGCAACGGTGGGGAAATGGAAACGTAACAACAAGGTTGCGCTCGCGGGTTCCGCACCTGCTTTATAGAAGCCAGGTAGATCGCTCAAAAGTCTATGGGCCATTTGGAGAGCTTCATGCTGGTTCATTTCTGGTTGTCTGATCTCCTGCTGAGGTTCAAGTGTACCCTCCATTTCGTGCTCTTCATCTGCCAATCCAGTAGCTTTTGCTGCGACAAGAGTTACACCTTGAAGTTCCAGGTACCACCCTGTTTCTTCATAAAAGCTGGACTGTGCTTCAGCAATTTCCTCTGTGCTAGCCTGTCCAGTGCAGTGAAGCAAAATGACAGAACGATCAAGAAAAATTGAGGGTGTTCCTCGTGCGATTAGCCCGTGTGGGAGAACGCTGCGAGCTGCCTTTGCGAGTTCTCCCTGGTGGTTATGTGGGGCAATAGTGATCGATACCCCAGTTTCTTCTGCAGCAGCGGCGATTGCTTCTGCATAGATCGTGCTGGCCCTTGCAGGAAAGTGGAATGAGAGTACTACATTGCCTGTTTCAGGATCCACGCTTCGCTTATAGAGTTCCGAGGGTGTGCCAAGATACTGCTCGATGACACTCAATATCCAGTTCTGATCTGGGCGCTCAATATCTTCTGGTTCTTCAAGAGCTTCGCGCCATTCAGGTGAGAGACAATAGAGCGTCAGACCCTCACCCTCGAGGACTGAGCGTTGTTGTGTGAAAAGTCCAGGGTGCTGGTATAGCACTTTTGCCAGTGCCATTCGATCTTCCAGCGATTGGGGCGCGAGACCAGCCATTTCACAAAGATCACCGAGCGTATACAGCGCCTCTACGTTACAGGACTGAGCCAGGCTATGAGCGGAGATGCTTCTGCGAATCCGCCGCATGGCTTTAACCAGGTTAGCCAGGAATAGTAAAGCCTTCTGATTGGAGTCCTGTGCTTCCTCTGGCGCGGGACCCGCTGCCTCGAGAATGGAAGAGAAAGGAAAGCGCGTGCGTTCCTGTGAAACGCCCCTGGGGAGTTGTACTCGCACTGCTGCTCCTGGTTCGATACCCCGACATATAACCGGTTTCGCGCTTCCAGGTGAGACAAGTAGTAGCAGGATGCTGCCTGCCAGGTCGCTGAGAAAATCACCAGGCACCTCTTCATATTGACCTCGTACCCTGTATGCTTCTTCGAGCGCATGTTGTCTGACGAAAAAGCGTTGCTCGTAGTCTTGTTCAAAGACATCTAGAATGTCCTGAGTTGTCTCCTCCGTTGCCTCTCCATACCAGACTAGGGCCAGTTCTCTCGCGGTAACGATACGCAGGGTTGGAACTTGAATCACAACTCGCCAGAGTTGTTCAACATGCGTATAATCGAAAGGCGCTCCCAGACCAATGCCTTGCGGAAGAGCCTCGACTGGATTGGCTATAGTATTGGTTGTGGTATTCCTGGTTCGTCTAGCATGTTTATCTTGCTTTTCTACAATCATGCCTTCCACAGGAAGCACTACATCCGTGTTAGTGAGCAGTCCTTTCAATGCAGCACGAGCCTCTGGATCACCATGCACTAAGGCAACTCTGCCTGGTTTGAGGGCTGCGGCGTATGCTGCGAGTTCCGCACCATCTGCATGCGCTGAAAGGCTATATTTTGCTACCTGGCATCGCACATCTACCTGTTTGCCGCCAAGCATCAAGGTGTTTTCCTTCTTCTCTGCCAGATCAAGCAAGCGTTTCCCAGGCGACTCCTCGTCTTGATAACCGGTGATCAGTATAGATGCATTTGGATCACTGGCGATTCGCGCTGCATACCAGACGCTTGGGCCCCCGGTAAGCATACCGCTACTCGAAAGAATGCATGCTGGTGGTCCCGCCAGGATGCGTTCACGGTCTCTTTCATCACGTACAAAAGTCACGTTTCGTCCTGTGAAGGGCGTAA
>DATMNR010000524.1:0-6860 GCA_035568795.1 Ktedonobacteraceae bacterium | reverse complement strand
CCTTTTGTGTGGGAGTGTGAAAGGAATTTGTGCGCCTACGCGCACAAATTCCTTTCACACTCCCACACACTCCCACAGGAGCCCGCCGCAGGCGCGTAGAAAACGTCACTCAGTGACTTTTGCGAGGCCTTGTTACGAGGTTCATACTCAGCACGTTTCTTAAAGGGAGAAACATGAATGAGAACACTAGAGCTTGGGAGATATTGAATGACCCAGACCAGTGGGGCTATACGGCAAACCAGCGAAGTAGAACAAAGTGAAGATGCAAAACAAGCATCGACGCTTAGAGAGCGCGTGCAGGGTCTTTATTCCTCCACCTTGATACTCTGTATACTGGTGGGTGTGATTGCCCTTGGCTTCGATCTCTACCGCCTGGGAACTCCCAGTGTCTGGTTTGACGAAGCTTTCTCGGTTGAGCTGGCACGTCAACCGCTTCCTTTGCTCTGGCACATCATCTGGGGACCAGAGCCAAATATGGAACTCTACTACCTGATTCTCCACTTCTGGTTAGGTTTCACCAGTGTTCCAGGTTTACATCCAACTGAATTTGTCGTGCGTTTCCCGTCTGCCATCTTTGCTGCCCTCAGCTCGGTTATGGTTTTTCTTCTAGGGCGGCGTTTCTTAGGAACTACTGCTGGACTGGTTGGCGCTGGCCTCTATATTCTCAATAATCTACAACTTACGTATGCTCAGCAAACACGCGCGTACAGCTTGCAACTGTTGCTCATCTGCATTGCGTGGTATGCTCTCTTTACACTAGTTTCTCAGCATTCACATCACAAACGCTGGTGGATTTGCTACATTGCAGTAACAACGCTGGCGATCTATTCCCACCTTTTCACATTGGTGATTCTACTAGCCCAGCTAACCGCCTTTGTGGGTCTATTGATCTTACCTTTTACATGGCGTACTTCGGCCAGAAAACAGTTGCCTGCTTTCATAGTCAGCCTTGTGAGTATTGGCTTACTGAGTGTACCCATGCTACTTGTAAGCCTTCATGGTCCAAAAACAGGGTGGCTTCCTGTTCCTCACTTGCAGGACCTGTATAACCTCTTCGTGGTTATCAGCGCCAATAGCAAAATGTATATGCTTGTCCTATTTGGATTCTGTGCCCTCGGTATACTTGTTTCAGCGCTTGTATATCTGCCCCAGGGTAAACAGCTACTAGAGCAATTTGCTCTTTATAAGAGTGGAGATGACAAACGTAATGCAGTGTTGCAACAATACTTGCCAGTAGCATTTGCGTTGCTCTGCTGGGTAGTTGTGCCTGTTGTCTTCAGCTATGTTATTTCTCAAGGGTCGATGCGCCTCTTTTCTACGCGCTATCTTGTCACTATTCTCCCGGCTTTGTTCTTACTTGTAGGACTTGGAGTCG
Organism: Ktedonobacteraceae bacterium; assembly: GCA_035568795.1. Classification (GTDB taxonomy): domain Bacteria; phylum Chloroflexota; class Ktedonobacteria; order Ktedonobacterales; family Ktedonobacteraceae; genus DATMNR01. The sequence goes on along the minus strand of DATMNR010000524.1, from coordinate 5,485 downwards.
CTTCTTTGCGCTGGCGTGTCGTACAGGTGGGGCTGGCTCTCACCCTGTTTTTGATCGCTTTGCACTACGTTCCAGCTTACTACAAAGGCGCTCAGATTGAGGATTGGAATTCTACTGTACACTGGTTGCAGCATCGTTATCAGCCTGGTGATGGTCTCGTCTGCTACGATAGTGATGTAGAGCAAGGTTGCCAGGTTTCCGTGGAATACTATCTCCACGCTTATCCCAGCGCGGCGCATTTTACCGGTGATTCTCCCGGCGAGTTTTCCTGGACAAACTTTGGTCCTGCTAACCCACATTTGGGGGCAGAGGCTGCGGTTGATCCATCTGCACTTGCTGCCTATGCCTCGCAGCATTCCCACTTCTTCTATATCATTGGTCGCATTCCAGATGACGCGGCTGCAGCGCGAGCAAAAGCTGCCCAAAACTGGTTAGATGCCCATTATCACTTGCTGAAGCGCATCGTGACTCCTACTGTCACGATAAGTTGGTATGACACAAATGCTCAATCTCCTACTTAAGCTAGTCATCGACGCATAATACTTTTTGCGAGCTTGCGGCCGGCATTGGGGAGAAAGTTGGGCATAGCCCCAAACCGAAGGGGTGCTGCCCTTAACAATCCCCTGATCTTAAGTGGTTGAGTCGTATTGTCAGGTGTGCTACGATTACTTTGTGCAAACATTATCGACCAAAGATAGGTAGAAAGAGAGGAATATACAGTGTCTGAAACGTTTGAAGAAGTCTATGCTCAACAGCTCAAAGATGTATTCAAAACACAAGCGCAACAACAGATAGAACAGGGTGCAGATGCACTGGCACTCTCTCGCGCCTATGCAGAGCAAGGTAAACCTGAATTTACTCTGGCCTTTCTCTTACACGTCGACCTGTCCGAAGACGAAAAGCGCGAATTGCTTGCCCACTCGTATGAACGTCGTGCAGCCCTCTCCGAGAAAAAGGCGCAACAACTGGACATTCAATTTCACCGCTCTTTTCCACTTATCAAATTAGAAGCTCAAAAAGATCGCCAGGTAGCGAGTTCAATCCGGCAAGGCAAATAGATTCATATTGATTGACTCAAACGAATTGCACCATCAGCCCCTCATGTGAAGGGCTGATGGTGCAATTCGTTTGAGTCAGTTTTTCCCTACTTCTGAACCTCGCCTACGTTTTCCTGTTCAGGCTCTGCTTCCAGCTCCTCGCTTACTTCTACCTCTTCCTGCTCTTCGTTCATCTCAACCTCATCCTCGATGCCATTTTGCTCGTCCATTTTTTTGCCGTTTGTTGTCGCCACAGCCACCACCGCATCACCGTCGCCCAGATTCATCAAGCGTACACCTTGGGTAGCACGCCCAGCGACATGGATGGCACTGACGTCTGTGCGGATGACAACTCCTCCAGCCGAGATGATCATCAAATCATTGTCTTTCTCGGTGATTACGCGAGCTGTTGCGACCGGCCCGGTCTTTGTTGTCACTTTCGAGGTGATGACACCGCTACCACCGCGACTCTGGCTAGGGTACTCATCTACCGACGTCCTTTTGCCATAACCGTTCTCGTTGACCACCAGCAATTGGCCATCCTTTGGAGCGAGGTTGAGGGAGACAACTTTATCACCTTTAGTCAGGCGAATACCTCGTACACCGCCACTGGTGCGCGAAGCTGAACGCAGTTGCGATACAGTGAAACGGATAGCCTTACCATGGGCAGAGATCAAGAGCACATCGTCATCCGCGTGAGCCAGTTTTGCGCCAATAAGTTCGTCATCATCTTCCAGATTCATCGCGATTAGTCCCGAGCGGCGCACCACTTCGAATTCATCCATAGCCGTCTTTTTGATTTCGCCTTTTTTGGTGGCAACGATCATAAAGTCACGGCTGACGCCCTTGGGAACATAAACCATGGCTGTCACTCGTTCGCGCTGCTCGATTGAGATCAGGTTGATGATGTGTTCGCCTTTGGCTGTGCGACTAACGTCTGGTAATTCGAAAACGCGCAGACGGAAGACTCTACCTCTATCCGTGAAGAAGAGCAGGGCATCGTGGTTATGCGCAACCAGTAAGTGACGGACGGTATCATCTTCGCGGGTAACCATGCCTGTGATGCCGCGTCCTCCTCTACGCTGCGCGCGGTAGGTGTTTGATGGCAGTCGCTTGATATACCCCTTCTCTGTCAGGGTGACCACGACTTCATCGTTGCGAATCAGGTCTTCATCCTTGAACTCGCCCGCCTCGCCTTCAACAATATCGGTGCGGCGGTCATCGCCATATTTTTCTTTCAATTCTACCAGGTCTGCTTTAATCAACTTACGTATCTCATTGATATCTGCCAGCAACATGTGGTAGTAATCAATGTTTTTAAGCACGTCGCGCAGCTCTTCTTCGACCTTGCCACGTTCCAGGGCAGCCAGGCGAGCCAGGCGCATATCAAGAATTGCTTTACCCTGTTCCTCCGATAGGCTGAATTGTTGCATCAGGTTGACCAGTGCTTCCTCGGCCGATTGTGATCGGCGAATGGTGATGATAACAGCATCCAGGTTATCCAGAGCGACCTTCAAGCCTTCGAGAATGTGTTTGCGTGCCTCGGCTTTTGCCAGTTCGTAACGCGTGCGGCGGGTGATCACTACCTCACGATGATTGATGTGATGTTGTAAGAAAGCTTTGAGCGTCAATATGCGAGGCTGCTGATCGACTAATGCCAGCATATTCGCGTTGAATGCGCTCTGCATGGCTGTATATTTATAGAGTGCGTTGAGGACACTTTCAGGAGTAGCATCGCGTTTCAGTTCAATCAACATACGCATGCCATGACGATCAGATTCGTCGCGTATCTCCGAGATGCCGTCAATTTTTTTGTCGCGAGCCATCTCAGCAATCTTTTTCACTAGCTCGGCTTTATTCACTTGATAAGGCAACTCTGTTACAACAATGCTCATGCGACCGCGCTCAGCCTCTTCGAGCACGGTCCTTGCTCGCACAACGACGCGGCCGCGACCATTAGCATAGGTGTTACGAATACCCTCGCGTCCCTGGATGATTCCCCCCGTTGGAAAGTCAGGACCACGCACGATACGTGACAGGTCTTCTGTAGTAGCATCGGGATTCTCAATCAGATAGATAATGCCGCTGCAAACTTCCACCAGGTTATGTGGTGGAATATTTGTTGCCATACCTACAGCAATACCTGTAGAGCCGTTCAAAAGTAGGTTGGGTAGGCGGGCAGGCATGACCGTTGGTTCTTCAGTCTGATTATCGTAGTTTGGCTTGAAATCAACTGTATCTTTATCGATATCACGCAACAGTTCATCGGCAATAGCAGCCAGCTTAGCCTCGGTATATCGCATCGCGGCTGGGGGATCGTCATCTTGCGAGCCAAAATTTCCTTGACCCAACACCAGAGGGTAACGCATTGACCAGGGTTGTGCCATACGCACTAGCGAGTCATAGACAGCTACATCACCGTGCGGGTGATAGCTCTTCAAAACTTCACCTACAGTACCGGCGCACTTGCGAAAGGATTTTGTGGATTGCAAGCCCATTTGATCCATAGCGTAGAGCACGCGGCGATGAACGGGCTTGAGTCCATCACGCACATCAGGGAGGGCGCGGCTCACTATTACACTCATAGAATAGTCTAGATACGCACCCGTCATTTCTTCTACAATACTTACTGTTTTAACATTGCCGAGTTCCATAATAATTCCTCATCAAAAAGTCATAATAAGGGCATTCCATATGAGTGTTTAAAGCAAATAGTGGGTTGAAATGTATAGCTGGGAGAGGGTCCCGCAATATTCGAGCCTACTTTCTATCATTATATCACATTTACAGCGGTGATACGAGTTTTTAGCCACATCTGGCAATGCGGAAAGCTAGTTTTCCCTTTCGTTCAAACGACCTATTGCTGAAATGAAGCGAAAATACACTAGGCTTTATCGACGACCTGTGGTATGATTTATGCAAGAGCAGATTCATCCAGAGAGAGCATTAGAACACAAAAGGCTACTCCATCTTCAGGGCGGAATCGGGTTCTCAGCACTTGTTCCCCCTAAGCGACAACAGAGGATATGTGTAATGTAATTCTCGATATCCCTTGTAAAGATGGAAAACCCGTTACAAATCTGTCTCAGTGTAGAGCTGCACATTTTGAATACAAACGCGGAGGAAGGCTTGCAGGAATGAATCTAACACTTGGATCACCACAATGCTTCGCCCTTGTTATCATCATTTTTGGCTTTTTTGGCTTTCTACAAGGATGGAAAATTGCGTTAGTTTTGATGGCATTTACCCTTGCAGCTATATTATTCTTATTTATTGGTGGAGCGGAAGGCATTGCTTCTTTCATCTTTGTGCGCCTTCCTGAAACGCTTCATACACTCACTGGTGGGGCACTTTTCTCTGCATCTATGCCACCGCCAACATCCAACGAGGTACTCATCGCAGCGCTTGTCGCGCTTGGTGTGACTATGTTTGTGGGTATTATCGTTGGCAATAGAGCTTTTGCTGCTAAACCAGGTACTGTACCGACCAAAGACCATTTTCTAGGTGTCATTCCCGGTTTGGTTACAGGATATGCTATTATAAGTTATGCCAGTCACATCTTCGCTGGTACTCAAGTGTTGTCGTTGGGTATAACTACCCCCACCACAACCAGTGTTGGTAACTACATTGTTGTTATTGCTGTTATTGCTGTTATTGCGCTTATACTTGGCTTGATAACGGCCAGATTCGGAAAATAGGTTTTAGGGTGTCCACGATCTAACAAACGAGCCGAGGTGATGACTTGAGTAGCAATGCACCCCAAGCCCAACAAGCGCACAATGATCCTTTTACACCCAGGCGTGAACATGGCGGGTATTGGCGTGCTCACAAAGTCGGTAAAGGAAAAAACAGGCACTGGGTATTCAGAGGACAACACCAGGGCGAAAAAGTTAAAGCAGTATTACGCAAGAGCAAATTTTTTCTAATTACGCCAGCGCTTCCTTTCATCGCTTCTGTGATTGGCCTCATCGTGGTTGGAGCTTTATTCGGCATCAATCCGAGCGGTGATTCTTTCTGGGCCCTCTTAGAGGTCATCATGCTTGTTCTCGTCATTATTACTGGTGTGTACTTTGCCTACAACGATCTGGTACTCTGGTGGGTGGAGACGTACATCATCACAGATCAACGCGTCTTGATCTGGAAAGGCGTATTAAGTCCAAGCCGTGAGGAATTCACGGTTGATAAAGTGGTACAGGTTGGAAGTGAGCAGAGAGGCGTAATAAGCCTGTTACTTAATTATGGGGACGTGCATTTGTACCTGGTAGGTGGTAAACAACCAGTTCTGGCAAAGATACATAACCCCAAAGGAGTTAGGGATCTTTTTGAAAAGGTTACTGATGAATTCAGGCGAAATAAGCCTGCTAAAGAGGAGCTTCATCAGGAACCTAAGAATCCAGAACTGCATGCTGCGCTAGCACAGATTTCTCAAAAAGAAGAGCTACCAACAC
>DATMNR010000523.1:0-6345 GCA_035568795.1 Ktedonobacteraceae bacterium | reverse complement strand
CTATCATTGACCAGGCTGCCTTTGCGTCCAAAAACCTGTATAACCAGGCCAATTACCAAATCCGGCAGGCGTATATTCACGAGGGAAAGTACCTGCCCTATGCAGAAATCTTTCATCGACTGAAGCACCATGAAGCCTACTGCGCGTTGCCGCGCAAGGTGTCCAATTCGATCTTGATCCAACTGCATAAGAACTGGGTCGCCTTTTTCAAGGGGAATGCAGCCTACCAGGAAGATCCCTCGAAATTTGTGGGGCGTCCCACATTGCCAAAGTACAAGGAGAAGGAAAAAGGGCGCAATATTCTGATTTATGATATGCAGGCCATCTCGAAAAAAGCGTTAAAAGGCGGGATGATCGCGCCCTCAGGGCTTCCCATCGAAATCAAGACCAAACAAACACGCAAAACGATTGATCAGGTGCGCATCGTTCCCCGCCTGGATGGATATATGGTCGAGGTGGTGTATCAGAAGCAAGAAGAGGACACGGCGGTTGACCCAGAAGTGGTAGCAGCCCTTGACCTGGGGGTCAATGTCCTGGCCGCTGTGACCTCGACGAAAGCGGGCTTCCAGCCGCTTCTGGTCAATGGCCGCCCGCTCAAACACCTGAACCAATACTATAACAAACAACGCGCTCATCATCAAAGTCACCTCGCCCGCGCCAAGCGTTTCACTTCGCGTCAACTCGATCGGATTACGACGAAGCGTACTCGCCGCATCAACGCCTATTTGCATACGGCAAGCCGTCGGATTATCGATCTGTTAGTGAAAGAAGGAATTGGGACGCTAGCGATCGGGAAAAACCCGCTGTGGAAGCAAGAGATTGAGATCGGCAAACGCAATAATCAAACGTTTGTGCAGATCCCTCATGCTAGATTCATCGAGATGCTCACGTACAAGGCCAAACTGGTTGGCCTTCATGTGGTCATGACTGAAGAAAGTTATACCAGCAAAGCCTCGTTTCTGGATCGTGACACACTTCCCACCTATGACCCAAAGCAGAGCGACAAGCCACACTTCAGCGGCAAACGCGAAAAACGTGGATTATATCGGGCATCGGACGGCAGGCGTATCCATGCCGATGTCAACGGCAGCTACAATGTGCTGCGCAAAGCATTCCCCAACTCCTTCGGGCAGGGGACAGAGGCACCAGCAGTTGTGCCCAGACGGCAAGCCGTCTGAACAAAAAAGTTGTGAAGGATGTGCTGGTCACATTTGACATCATTTTCCGATACTGTTTATCAACCCTTCGTAGATGCCGATTTATCGCGCACACCGCCGATTTATCGGCCTCCCGTGCCTTTCACAGTATTGCTCCTAATTTGTTACATTGCATTTTCAGCCCCCCATGGGCTTATGCACTATCCCCTGATTCCACCTACCATAAAGCAAATGCTACTTTTCCCCACCAAACGTGATACTTATGTGGATAAGCTATTTCTTTCGCCTTCTGAAATCATCTCATAAATCAGGAGTGCAGAGGGCAAAGCCCTTTGCCGGGGCGCGGGGTGTCCCCGCTTAAATCCTCTTCTCAAAGTGGGCCGCAGGCCCACAAGAATAATGATGAGTGGATTTCAATTCACCTATCCTTTTAAGGTACTACCAATCATGGTTACTGCACGTCCTAAGTTATATACTATGTAACGTCTGCTAAAATTACTATACAGTAATGTACTACAAAATTTTCTCGCACAGAAAGGAACACATTATGCAACTCGGAATAGTAGGATTGGGCCGCATGGGCGCATTCATGTCACAGCGGTTGATTCGTTCAGGACATACGATCGCAGGCTATGTACGGCATGCTGAAAGAGTTCAGGAACTTCAGAAAGAAGGAGCGATTACTGAAGGAGCTTCATCGCTTGAAGACCTGGTCAGTAAGCTTTCCAAACCCCGCGCTATCTGGCTGATGGTTCCTGCTGCCTCGGTGGATGCAACCCTGGCAACCATCGTTCCACATCTCGATCCCGGCGACATTGTCATTGACGGGGGTAATTCTTACTATCATGACGATATCAGGCGCGCTGCCGAGCTTAAACCAAAGGGTATTCACTACGTTGACTGCGGTACAAGTGGCGGAGTCTGGGGTCTGGAGCGTGGCTATTGCCTCATGATTGGTGGTGAAGACGACGTTGTCAAGCATCTCGATCCCATCTTCTCTACCCTGGCCCCTGGCGTCAATGCAGCACCACGAACTCCCGGGCGAGAAAATAATGCAGGAACCGCCGAGCAGGGGTATCTTCACTGCGGACCAAACGGTGCGGGTCACTTCGTCAAAATGGTCCACAATGGGATCGAATACGGTATTATGGCTGCATATGCTGAAGGCTTGAATATCCTCAAACATGCTAATGTTGGGAAACATCAACAAGAGATAGATGCCGAGACATCGCCGCTGCGAAATCCCGAGTTCTATCAATATGATCTGAACCTCCCTGAAGTGGCAGAACTCTGGCGCCGGGGAAGCGTAGTTGGTTCGTGGTTGCTTGATCTCACCGCCCACGCACTTCTCCAGAGTCCTGACCTTTCCAACTTTCAGGGTCGAGTATCGGATTCCGGAGAGGGACGCTGGACTATCGCCGCTGCCATCGACGAGTCAGTTCCAGTACCAGTACTCAGCGCGGCCCTCTTTGAACGCTTCAGTTCTCGAGGAGAGGCCGATTACGCCGATAGGTTGATGTCCGCTATGCGTTTTGAGTTTGGTGGTCACCTGGAAAAATCTGACACTAATGGAGGAAATGCGTCGTGACAAACGCAACGAACCATTCGGACGCACTCGTTTTTTTCGGAGTCACGGGTGATCTTGCCTATAAGCAGATCTTTCCAGCCTTGCAATCGATGATCATACATGGTCATCTCGATATACCAGTCATTGGAGTTGCTGGCAGGCCCTGGAGCATCGAACAATTGCGAGCGCACGTCCATGATAGTCTCGAGGAGCATGGTGGAGTGAATAAAGATGCATTTGATAAGTTAGGCTCACTACTCCAGTATGTCTCAGGCGACTACAACGACGAGGCAACATATACAAAAATTCGTCAGGCACTTGGCCCCGCTCAGAGGCCACTGTTTTACCTGGCGATTCCGCCAAGCATGTTTGGTCCCGTCGTTGAGGGCCTGGGAAAATCAGGCAGCGCCGATAACGCTCGGGTTGTCATTGAGAAACCCTTTGGACGTGACCTGGCATCAGCTCAGGTCCTGAATCAGGTTCTGCACTCTGTATTTCCCGAGTCATCCATTTTCCGTATTGACCACTATCTCGGGAAAGAGCCTGTTCAGAACGTCTTGTATTTCCGCTTCGCCAACTCATTTCTCGAACCCATATGGAACCGCACCTACATCGAAAGTGTGCAGATCACGATGGCCGAGAACTTTGGTGTAGCCGGTCGCGGAAAATTTTACGAAGAAGCTGGAGCTATTCGCGATGTGGTGCAGAACCACATGCTCCAGTTAGTCGCTCTCCTCGCTATGGAAGCCCCTGCTGGTAATTATCAGGAGGCAGTCCGTGATGAGAAGGCCAGAATTTTCAAGGCTATGCGTCCTATTCATCGTTCAAATGTCGTATTGGGACAGTATACTGGTTACCATCATGAAGATGGTGTTGCCCCCAAATCGACTGTAGAAACGTTTGCAGCAGTGAAACTCTATCTCGACACCTGGCGTTGGTCGGGCGTGCCTTTCTTCATCCGAGCCGGCAAAAATTTGCCTGAAACGGTCACCGAGATACTGGTTGAATTTAAGACTCCACCACTGGGCGTCTTTGATGAGATTGAGCCACCCCAGTCAAACTATTATCGTTTCCGACTGAGCCCCGATGTGTTAATCTCTCTTGGTGCCAGAACCAAGGTCCCCGGCGAGTCAATGTGGGGCGAAGGAGTGGAGCTTATCGTGCGTAGCCACCACACTGATGGCATGCCACCCTACGAACGGCTCCTTGGAGATGCTATGCGAGGCGATCCGTCGCTCTTCGTACGCGAGGACGCTGTCGAAGCTGCCTGGAAAGTCGTAGACCCAATCCTTGGCAAGGTCTCTCCGGTCTATCGGTACGCTCAAAATACATGGGGTCCATCAGAGGCTGACCGCATCATTGAACGTGATGGAGGCTGGCACAATCCTGTACTAACGGAGCCTGTGAGTGTTTTAGGGCCGCACAAGCATGTTTAGAACGAAGATGGAGGAGATTTGAAACATGTCAATATATCCGATACCTCTTACGCATCGCCCATCGTGGCAAAAGCTCGAGGTACATTACCACACGGCACGCAACCTGCATTTACGAACGCTTTTTGCAGAAGATCCTCATCGAGGTGAGCATTATGCGCTCGAAGCTGTTGGCATCTACTTGGACTATTCTAAGAATCGTGTGACTGATGAAACCATGCGGCTGCTCCTGGACCTTGCAGAGTCTGCAGGCCTGCGCGAGCGCATCGACGCTATGTTCAAGGGTGAGAAGATCAATGTCACAGAGAGGCGCGCAGTGCTTCATGTAGCTTTACGTGCTCCAAGAGATCAGTCCATCATCGTTGATGGTGAGAATGTTGTACCCGAGGTTCATGCAGTGCTGGACAAAATGGCGGATTTCTCCAGCAGGATTCGCAGCGGCGCGTGGACAGGATACTCAGGCAAGCGCATACGCAACATCATCAGTATCGGTATTGGCGGCTCCGACCTCGGCCCATCTATGGCCTACGATGCTTTGAAATACTATAGCGACCGCAACCTGACTATGCGCTTCGTTTCCAATATCGATGGCAACGAGTTCGTGGAAGCTACACGTGACCTTGACCCGGCTGAGACATTCTTCGTCGTCTCATCCAAAACATTCACAACACTTGAAACCTTGACCAACGCGCACTCAGCACGCGCATGGTGTGTCAATGCCCTGGGTAGTGATCAGGCAGTGGCCAAACATTTCGTCGCAGTTTCGACCAACGCTGCTGAAGTAGAGAAGTTTGGTATCGACACTGCCAACATGTTTGAATTCTGGGATTGGGTTGGTGGTCGCTATTCCTACGACTCAGCCATTGGCCTCTCGTTGATGATCGCCATCGGCCCTGAACATTTTCGCGACATGCTGGCAGGATTCCACAAAATGGATGAGCACTTCCGTACCGCTCCTTTTGAAAGTAACTTGCCTGTGCTCCTCGCATTGATCGGTATCTGGTACAACAATTTCTTTGGAGCTGAAACAGTCGCGATCTTGCCCTACGATCATTATCTCGGGCGTCTCAGTGCCTACTTTCAGCAGCTTGATATGGAGAGTAACGGTAAGCACGTCGATCTCCAGGGCAGGCAGGTCGACTACCAGACCGGACCCATCATTTGGGGCCAGCCCGGCACAAATGGGCAGCACGCATTCTACCAGCTCATCCACCAGGGCACCAAACTCATACCCTGCGACTTCATCGGCTTTAACCAGGCGCTCAATCCGCTTGGGCGTCATCACGATCTCTTGATGGCAAACTTCTTTGCTCAGACCGAAGCGCTTGCCTTCGGCAAAACTGCCGCGGAAGTTGCCGCAGACGGAGTCCAGACCTTCCAGATACCGCACCGCACCTTCGAAGGCAACCGTCCAACGAACACCATCCTTGCCGAAAGGCTGACACCGGAGACCCTTGGCAAGCTCATCGCGCTCTACGAACACAAGGTCTTTGTCCAGGGTACCATCTGGAATATCAACTCCTTCGACCAGTGGGGCGTCGAACTCGGCAAAGTGCTGGCCAATCGCATCATTCCCGAACTCGAAAGCGCCAGCGATCCAGAGCTAACGCACGACAGTTCAACCAACACGCTCATCAAACGCTACAGGAGGTCGAAAGGGTCTTGAAACTGTTGCACTGAGCACAATTTGTCATCCTGAGCACAGCGAAGGATCTCGAGTACAGCCTACCATAACCGATTGAAGAACTTACGCTCCTCAGGGTACACAATTTGGTAGGCTGTATCTCTTTTCTTGTAGGATATGAGTGAAAGTATTACGTTGTACACTACTCTATAATAAAAACACAGTAGTAACATAACCCGTTTCAAGGAGAGTGCTAGATGGACAGCCAGGAAGATACCATTGCCGTTCGAGTTGGCGAAAACTTTGATCTCGCAAAGGTCGAGCATTACTTACGCGACCATATAGAGAACATTGGTGAAGGCACCCTACAGGTGCACCAGTTCCCATCCGGCGCCTCCAACCTGACCTACCTGCTACAAATCGGCGATTGGGAAGGCGTATTACGCCGACCACCACTTGGGCCAGTGCCACCAAAGGCACACGACATGAAACGTGAATGTAGCCTTTTACAACATATCAACCCTGTTTTTCCCCTTGCCCCTAAACCCTATATATACTGCGATG
>DATMNR010000522.1:0-4724 GCA_035568795.1 Ktedonobacteraceae bacterium | reverse complement strand
CAGTCGAGCGACAAGACAATCTGCTCGCGTAGAGGATCAATAGGAGGATTGGTGACCTGCGCAAATCGCTGATGGAAGTAATCTGAGAGAGATCGAGAGTGACCTGAGAGTACAGCTATTGGAGTGTCATCGCCCATACTCCATATCGGTTCTTTGTTTTCTGTCAACATTGATCGCAGAACGAGCTCTACATCTTCGTGAGTGAATCCGAAGAGTTGCTGTAGATTGAATAAGGTATCTCCGTCAAGCAAGTCTTTAGTAAAGTGCACTGGCTTTTGATGAATATCAGTCAGGCGAACGAGGTTTGTGTCTAACCATTCCTGGTATGGTTTCCGCTGCGCTAAAGCAGCCTTAATTTCAGCATTACGAAGCAACACACCATGCTTAAGATCCACAGCGATCATCTGACCAGGCCCCAATCGTCCTTGTTCAACCACATCATGTTCATCACAAGGTACAACCCCCGCCTCGGAGGCTAGAATCAATAATCCGTGTGATGTTAGTGTATAACGTGCTGGGCGCAGTCCGTTGCGATCAAGCGCAGCGCCAACAAAACGCCCATCACTGAAGGCCAGTGCCGCAGGACCATCCCATGGCTCCATCATGCCAGCATGATATTCGCACCAGGCCCGTTGGAAGCTCGTTAGTTCAGGATTATGCTCCCATGCTGGAGGAATAAGCATTTGCATACTGTGTAGTAGGTCTCGATCAGCCAGGGTAAGCAATTCCAGCATGTTATCTAGTTGTGCAGAGTCGCTTCCTCCTGATTGAATGATTGGAAGCAGGTCATGAAAGTCGTCACCCCATTGTTGGGAAACCATAGATGCTTCACGGGCCTGCATCCAGTTGCGATTGCCTTGAATAGTATTAATCTCACCATTGTGTGCTGATAGTCGAAAGGGTTGAGCAAGCGACCAGGAGGGAAACGTATTGGTACTATAACGTTGATGAAAAATAGCGAAAGCACTTGCATAGCGAGGGTCAGCCAGGTCAAGGTAGAAGTGGGCCAGTTCATTTGGAGCAAGCAGTCCCTTATAGACAACTGTTGTACGAGACAGCGAGACGATATAACAATCTTCGATCTGCGCTTCTTGCAAGCGCTGTTCAATCAAGCGCCTGGCATGATAAAGTTTTCTCTCATACTGCTTGATGCTAAGATGTGCAGGACGCATAAGAAGTACCTGAGCAATGCTTGGTGCAGTTTCACGCGCTCGTGTACCAAGAACAGCATAATCAATGGGAGGATCCCGCCAAAATGTGGTAAGGCCATACTGCCAGATGAGACCTACTTCACTAAATGTCTGCTCAATGATGAAACGGCTTTGAAGATTTTCGGCTGGTAAGCGTTCTCGAGAAGGTAAAAAAAGCATGCCAACAGCTATATCCTCTGGATCACTAATGGTGAATCCTCGTGCTTGAATTTCCTCACAGAAAAGTGTCCTTGGAATCTGAGTAAGCAAACCAGCGCCATCGCTTGTTTCAGCATCAGCGTCTTGAGCGCCGCGATGAGTCAACCGTGTAAGGGCTTCAAGAGCAGTTTGTACCAACTGGTGGCTGGTTTCACCGGAGATTTGAGCCACGAAACCTGTACCACAGGCATCGTGTTCCCAATGAGCATCGTAAAGTGGGTATGCCGGGTCAATTAGGTGCTGCATCGCTAGCCCTCCTGAAAAACAGAATGTGCTTATTTGATCAGGGCACCTGCATTGGGCCAGTTCGTATTCGATAGCTAGACATCGCTTATCGAAGTCATTAGAGGAAATTCTACGTTCGTATACACTGGAGCATCATTGAGCCGGGGAAACACCATAGGCATAGTAGAACAAACAGCGTTCTTACTGGAAGTAAGTATAGCATAATCGAGCGAGTTCAAGCAAGATGAATATGGCTGCTCAAGAAATTGTACTACCCAGGTTTTCAATCACCGTCTTACAACAAGTTGGTGTCTTACCTTCATCACACTAGCGGATAGAATAGTGTGCTCAATATTTGAGGATATCAAAGGCAAGGTTCAATTATAATGTATTATTCTTGACGGTTTGAATGGTCACATTATGTCATCCTGAGCGCTAGCGAAGGATCTCGGTAACCAGCGCGTGAGATCCTTCACTAGCGCTTAGGGTGACGCCTCTAGCTTTATATGTTGATGAGAAACTATCAGATGTATTTGAACCACACCTAAAGCAAATAATTGTGAGGCAAAATGCAATAATGACTAACGTCAATACAAAAACTCGTTAATGAAACAACGGTGACTTGTGCCTCCAGTATTACAATCTGGAGGCACAAGTCACCAGGTGCGATTATTATTGCCAGTTTTTCCAAACATTCTGGTGTAGGAAGATGTAATTGCCGAACGCTAGTCAGCTTCAGCCACAATTACTTCATCTGTCATTACCGTGGCAGTTATGTTATTCTTCGCTTTGTAATCTTCCGGATGAAGTACTGGAACACCTTTAACAATTCTGCGTCCATAGAGGAAACCAAACCCAACTACCAACCACAGAATAGCGAAGCCTACTGCAATGATCGTATCAGCTTGAATCGAGCCACCACCTGAGATGGCAAAGTAGAGCACGCCAATGAGCATGAGCACATTGAGTGCGCCCCCAAGTATTGGAGCAATCACAGTGCCAAAGAGAGGACGCCCTTTAATTCCTGCAAAGGCAATGAGTCCTATAAGGCATGTCATACCATAAAGCAAGAAAGTGCCGATGTTCGAGACGAGAATCACCTGTGTCAGGTTATCAATGTTCAGTACACCATATACACCAATGATAGCCGAGATAAGCGTAAGCACGATTACCCCTACGTGTGGTGTGCGATATTTGCCATGCAAAAAGCCAAAGACAGCGGGCAACTCAGTATCTTTACCCATAGCATAGGTCACACGCACACCGGTATTCAGGCACGAGAGCGACGTACCAACGAGCGCGATGACCACAGTAGCCGCGATAATAGTTGCTAGAGCAACACCATTACCGCCAAGCAATGAATTACCTATAATCTGAGCCATATCCCCAATTGGCGCGCTCGAACTAAAGGCCGCAGCGAAGCCGCTTCCTCCAGCATTATGGTAATTGCTATTAATAAAGAAATTCGATGCAAAGTATTCCAGGAAGTAGAAGATGACAGCCTGGATAACCAGTGAAAGCATAACACCCCGTGGAATATCCCTTCCCGGATTCTTGGCTTCCGCAGCCAATGCCGTAGCAGATTCAAAACCAACTACAAGCAGGATCGCAATCGTTGTCTGGAAGATAAGCCCGCTGAAGCTATGTGGCGTAATAACACTAAAAACTGTGGGATGCAGGTAGGGAACTGCGGGGTTCTTTATTCTATAAACAATTGCGAGGATTGAGAAAGTTACCAATGCAAGTATTTGAATGACATTGATAATAATGTTTGCAAGTGTAGAACCTGTTACTCCCACGAAGGCAATCATTCCTACGATGCAAGCAAACACCACACAGACGATTGCCTCTTGCCATGGGGCGCCAAAGCTTGGAACAAAAGTCTGAACGATGTATGTAATGACAAGGCCCATAAAAGCAACCATAACGCCTGGATAAATCCAGTAATATAAGTGAGAGGCCCAACCCACAATGAACTTACTTAAGCGCGCGAACTTAAAATGACGATGCTCTTCTTTATGGAGAAGTGAAGCTTCCGCAAAGTAATAAGAGCTTCCTGTGCCTGCTTCGGGATAGCGTTTAGCGAGAGCTGAATAGACGGTTGCAGTAAGCAGAGCAATAGCGGTTGCGACAAAGACTGCAAACCACATACTCGCTGCTGAGCCTGGTGAAGCCTGCGCTTGATACGTCGTCCAAAGAAATGCCCCTGGAGCGATCAGTGCCATCGCGTTGATTGTTACTCCTGTCAGGCCCAGAGTGGGTTTCATACCAGTAGTGGAGTCGTTCGAGGTTTGAACGGCCATGGTAAAATTTCTCCTTTTTGTGTTAAACAAAAATCACAACATCTACCGACTTTGGCCTCATTACCATGTTGACCATCAATGCTCAAAACTGGTAAGCGATAAGCAATCGCTGCTCTACGCTTATTATCTGTCCGACTAAAGTATAAAAATGTTTCGTTGCTAAAGATAGAGGTAAAATGCAAGAAGCGAAATGGTTGATTTTGTGCATAATATACAAATAACTTCTGCATAAATTCCTATTTTTCACAACAACAACTTTTTATTTTGTTATCTTTAGGAAGAAGATAGTAATAATCTGTGCAAAATGACCTGATATATGCAGATTAACACGTTAATCCGGTCTATCCGTATGCGTGGGAGCAGTGTCATGTTGAGCCGCAGCGAAGCATCTCCGTGTCCTGCACGATAGGCCCTTCGCTGCGGCTCAGGGTGACAATAGAGGGGCCGATTTCATCATCCATCTTCTTTTTTGAAACTACATTATCGGCCTTCCGTGGCTTTCACAATACCTCGCTTCATGTGTTCATCCACATAATGTACTCACTAAGTGGGATAATTTCCTTCAGGATTCATCAAAGACACCTGTTACAAGTGATGCAACTGATGCAAACGTCACAATTATTACCAAAAAATATGATCTTTCCACTCTTCAACAATCAAATGTGTGCTCAAACTCAAGGTATGTATGATGAATGATCAAGGATTCGCAATACTACCTGTTACAACTGATGCAACTGATGCAACTGATGCAAATGTTACAAATACAGGTGGCATATTCCTGTTATAC
>DATMNR010000521.1:0-2632 GCA_035568795.1 Ktedonobacteraceae bacterium | reverse complement strand
TACCTACCGCACACGCTGCAATGCAAATCCAAAAGTTACAATTCCTGCTCTGTAAAATCTCTGCTATCAGTCTAAGGCTTATATCTCACTGAAGGTAATTTGTGTAGTAAATGGCTATATGAAATACTAAATTACCACCTGATCTAGATAATATTATATTCTTTTTGCACATTTTTCTGTTCGAAAAGTCGATCAATTCGTAAAGTATCAATATTCACTGACTGTGCCTGCCCCAGGGTAATCTCTTCAGATATCAACCTTCCTACCATCGGAGCCTGTTGCACTCCATGCCCTGAAAAACCGGCTGCATTGATCCAATTTTCTGCTAACGGGAGTCGACCAAGAATTGGATTATGATCAGGAGTCACTTCGTAATAACCCCACCAACATGCATGATGATCCAGTCGTACTTCTCCCAGCCAAGGAAACCGTGCCATTCCGACCTGCAGTGTTGGCTCAAGCCAATCCCAATCAATACCTTCTGTAAATCCAGGTAGTTCATCAGGATTCGAACGCCCAAAGAGTACACGTTCTCCCTCGCTTCGTAGATAGAAACCGCTTTGCATGTCGATTGTGAGTGGGTAACTATGATGCCAGGATGTTTGAGCAGTTGCAAATACAATACGTCTCACCGGGTGGATAGGAACTTCTAAACCAGCTCGCGCAGCTACATCGCCAGCCCACGATCCAGCAGCATTAACAAGGTAGGTGGCCTCAAAGGTGCCTTTGGCTGTTTCAACCTTCCAGATTTTTCGCACTCTTTTTGCCCTGTTAAGAGGAGTTTCAAGGTATAATATCGTTCCACGCTCTTTTGCTAAACTCAAATATGTG
This sequence comes from Ktedonobacteraceae bacterium, assembly GCA_035568795.1. GTDB lineage: Bacteria > Chloroflexota > Ktedonobacteria > Ktedonobacterales > Ktedonobacteraceae > DATMNR01. Next base: position 1,801 of record DATMNR010000521.1, on the reverse strand, counting down.
TATGTAACAAGATGAGGATCAACGATACCATCGGCAGGCCCAAATGTTGCGCAAGCTATACCCGTAGGGTCAAATTGAACCAGGCGATGTGCCTCCTCAGTGGAGAGCACCTGCACGGGCGCTCCAATACGTTTTTGTAATCTTACGCCATTTAGATGCGCTGATAAACGTTCTGTCGGGACAAGGAGCAGGTAGCCGATCGGCCTATAGCCTGCATCTTCTCCATACAAATCCACGAAATGTTGGTATTCCTTGATACTCTCCCAGGAGAGACGAATGTTGACTTCTTCGGTAAATTGTACGCGTACACCAGCAGCACTACGACCCGTTGATCCCATCGCAGGAGCACTTTGTGCCTCTAAAATCAGGACTTTTAATCCCTGCTCGCTCAGACGAAAAGCGCAGGAAGCACCTATAATACCCGCCCCGATAATTATGACGTCGGCTTTTAGGCCTTTCGACATGCTCGTCCACCTTTGCTTACAAACTCAAATGCACCTATGAAATCAAAAACCCTCTTCCCAACTCATCTCGACTATCAATGATGAATTCATGCTGGCCAATAATGAAAGCTTTACCACTCACTTCAGGCACTATTGCATCATAAGGACCAACTTTTTCTCTTCCTACTACTTTTCCATTGAATATGCTTGCAGAACCCAGGATACTTTCAATTATGATCTCTTGCCCATCGGTTATTTCACCTCTGGCGTGATGTAGCGCTAGACGAGCCGAGACTCCTGTACCAGTTGGTGAGCGATCCACTTCCGCATCAGCAAAAACACAAATATTGCGGCTATAGTGAGCTGGATTTTCAGGTGTATCAATCAAAATAGTGCCATACACGAAGCTTAAATCAGGTTCTATAGGGTGCACGATTGAAATTGCAGTATTGACAGCCAATTTAATTGCTTCACCAGCTTCTACCAATTGTTCTAAATTTTCAGGCCTGACTTTCAAACCAATTTTTTCAGAGGATATAAAGGCGTAGAATGCACCACCATAAGCAATATCGATAAGTGTTTTTCCGTATTTTGGCAAAGTAAGTTCAACATCTCGAGCAAATAGAAAAGAGGGAACATTGAGAAATGATACTCGCTCGACATGGCCGGTTTCATCGTGATATGCAGTAGCACGTACTAGTCCTGCTGGCGTATCAAGGTTTACAGGTGTGATTCGTCCCTTTGCTGGAAATGCACCTGTCTCCAGAAGAGCAGTCACCAGGGCAATAATTCCATGACCACACATGGTGCTGTAACCCTCGTTATGCATAAATAATACACCTACATCAGCTTCTCGGCTGACAGGTTCAGTAATCACACACCCATACATATTGTAATGTCCTCTTGGCTCCCACATTAATGTCCGACGAATATAATCAAGATGTTCTAACATGTAACGACGACGTTCCAAAATTGTACTACCAATTACTTCTGGCAATCCACTTGTGATAATTCGTAGTGGTTCACCTGCAGCATGTACGTCTAGAGTTGTAATTACTGTAGCTTCTTTATTAGGTCTAAACCTATCCCAAGTTAGTTGCAAGTTTATGCTCCTGTTAGTGAACTAGTCTATGGCTATAAGAATACATCATTCTATTGGTTGGACCTTATCTGACTTCTCATATTGTAGGATAGTAATCCCAACAAGCACTAAGACACATCCTGCAATCTGCCATACATCCAGACGCTGGCCTAACAAGAAATAGGCAATGATACCTGCCGCAGGCAGTTCTAACATACTAACGATACCTACTCGCATGGTATCTATACGACGCAAAGATCCAAGAATCAGAGAAAAA
>DATMNR010000520.1:0-3718 GCA_035568795.1 Ktedonobacteraceae bacterium | reverse complement strand
GATGAAACGAAACCAACTTCTAACTGGCAAGTCGCTGTTGTGCAGTTCGCATTTGGATAATAATAATATGCAAGAGCGAGATGAGCGGCACTACCAGATGTTGAAGAGTCAACGGCCAGGCCGGGTATGAAATGATCTACGCCGCTACCAACTGCATCGGTGGGAATGCGCTGCACAGCAGACCAGGTATTGCCATCGGTTGAAGTACTCATCACGATATCGTTCGCGCTACAACCACTTTCAAATCGACAGTCTTGCCAGGCAACGTATACTTTGCCTGTGCTATCTATCTCAGCAGATGGAAGCGGCTCAGTGCGTATGCTGACTACCTGGTGATCAGTTTGAGCAGCGATTGACACACTGCTGTTCCAACTCGAACCACCATTGGTGGAAGTGAAAGCCGAAATGCTTGATGTTGAACCCAAAGCTCCTGAACTCAGGAAAGGGACAACCACAGTGCCATTCGGCTGCACAAGAGGTTGGCCTCCCAGACCGGTAGCGTTATCTGCTGTTGCCTGCCCTGAGCTCCATGTTTTCCCCCCATCGCTCGATGTACTCATTTGTACCAGGTCACCATTGGATGCGATATCCCATTCAACATAACAGTGTCCATAGAATTGGCTGGTGGCTGTGTTATCACACACGATCCAATCCTTATCAAAGAAGCCACTGTTCGCGTTCGCAATCGTCACCGGGGCATTCCAGGTAAGCCCTCCATCAGCCGAGATGTTAACGATTACTGCTGCTCCAACCGGAGTACCAGTTGCATTCGAGATAGCAAGCGAGGAAATCATCCAGAGTTTATGAGCGGCGTCATAGGTTACCGAGGGGTCACTGACTCGATCAAAAGTGCCGGTAGGCGTGGCATAGACTGTGGTACCTGGCAGGAAGCCACCATGCCATGTTGCGCCATTATCAGTGGAAGTCGCCCATCCTATATTGGAGGCACCTCCATCATTGAAACGACCAACCTGGGTTGCCGAGACAATAGTTGAACCATTTGAGTAGCTATCTGGCTCAACTTCAGTCTGGTGCTGGCTTGTTGAGTTCGTGTAAGGATCGCTGCTTATCTGAAACAGTGATTGCGCTGTCACAGATGCAAATGCTGTCGATGAAAAGGTGAAGATAAAAACGAAGGATAAGAGGGATGCTACAAAAGCATGGTAGCGAAAACGATAAAAAATAACCATACAGACAACTCCTTGTAACAATATTCCTTAAAAAGAACGCCTGTCTCCCGCCTTCTAGCATGTCACCTTTAAGCTTGATGTCATCTTTGATCTTGGAAAGAACGTGTTACATAGAAATACTTGTTAACGTGAATCTACAAAGGAGTAATCAGTGGATCAGATATCAGATGCTACTACAAAACATTTTTATGGGACTCCACCAAAGAAACATACATCACCTGGCGCTCAACGAGGTTTTTGGATCACTCTATGGATAACTGGCCTCATTATCCTGGGTGTGGCTGCCTTCATCGTCCATAATCACACAAATCCCTGGCCGGTTGAGTTGGCTTTTGCGAAAGATATTCAAGGCCCTCATCCTATTCCCTGTCCTATACCTATACAACCTCATTCATGGTTCCAGTCTGCCCTTTTTGATGTAAGCCTGCTCAATAACCCTATACCATCAGTCATCGGGGGTGCGATTGTGGTTGGGGTGTTGCTACTCTTGCGCTGGTGGAGGCAAGCGCTGTTTTTCGTGGTAGCCCTGGCCAGTGCGGGAGGTCTCTTTCTCCTCCTCACGCCACTTGTGGCTCGTCCACGTCCAAGTGTAAAAAATGGGGTCTGTGTGCATGACATCTTATCCTATTATAGCTTTCCTTCAGGTCATGTAACGCACGATGTTGTATGTTACGGTTTTCTGCTCTACCTGACTTTCACGAAACCTGCACGGGAATGGCGTTATCGCTGGGTGTTGATACCACTCCAACTGTTTTTTATCTGCGATCTGCTCTTTATTGGCTATTCACGGGTACTGGAGGGTGATCACTGGTTGTTTGATGTACTCGGAGGTTACCTCACGGGAGCGCTGTGGTTGTTGCTCTTTATCTTTCTCTATAGATGGGCAACCAATCGATGGATGCAATATCGTCACAAGAAAATAGCTGAAAATAGAGTATAAAACATGCAACTGAAGTCACTACAATAAAGACATACATACTGGCTTTTTTCTTAACTGATTGTACTGCTTACTCTTTCTAAGAATCTGAACAATTGGAATAAGCTAACAAAGCGAAAGTGTTCTTGATAAAAGAGAGGTGACTTATTTCCTCTATACTCCACCTGCAGGTGGGAGTGTATTTGTATCAATGGGCGTCTCCCCCCCATGATGCACTAGCTAGATTAGGATAAAGACCTTGCTTGATTTTACCTCTGTAAAGAACAAAACTGTGTCATTTTCAGACCTGGCGCGAGACCTCACGAAGACAGATCTTCGCAATTTTACGAACGAGATGATCGATACCATGCTGTCAATTATCTCGGATGCCACCGATGAGGATGTAGTATTTGTGCCACAAGACCCCAACGCTGACGATCCCTTTGGGATTCCCGAGGAAAAGGATCTCGTCTGGACACTGGGTCATGTTGCTGTTCATACGACTGCTTCATCTGAAGAATCAGCAGCGCTTGCACTAACGCTTGCTCGTGGGCTTGTCCCCGAAGGCCGTTCACGCTACGAAGTACCCTGGAGAACAGTGCAAACTATTGAGCAGGTACGCCATCGCTTTGAAGAAAGTCGACGGATGCGCCTGGCTATGCTTGATGCCTGGCCCGACGAACCACATCTTGACGTGACATACGCACCTTCACCACGATTCGGATCGTACAATGCCATTTCACGCTTTATCATGGGTTTGTACCATGATGATGATCATCTGGGTCAGCTTCGAGAGATTATGCGCCAGGTTCGCGAAAAGCGATCCTTGGATATAGCGCATTAAGCGTAACACTCTTACATACTTGCTCAGCTATCTCCTATCAATCAGGATAGCTGACTCGTCCTGTTAAGATAGGATTTACCCAATACAGCGATTGAAACACGCCTGAAACAGATTATTTCCGCGGTGTGTGCAGAGCATCAGGCAGAGATCGAAGAACTGGAAGTGATGCCTGCTCACGTGCATCTCCTGGTCAATGTGGACCCTCAATTCGGTATTCATCGGCTGACGAAGCTGATCAAAGGGCGTTCATCGCGGTTCTTGCGCCAAGAATTTCCCGTCTTGAAGCGGAAACTGCCCAGTTTATGGACAAACAGTTACTTTGTCTCGACAACAAGCGGTGCGCCTCTTTCCATCATCAAGCAGTCTATTGAGCAACAAAACCATGTCTCACAAGACCTTTCACTATCGGCTGTATCCGACAAAAAAGCAAGAGACCACCCTCACCTCCTGGCTCAAGCTGTTGTGTGAGACCTACAATGCTGCCTTGCAAGAGCGCCGGGACGCCTACCGACTGGCAGGCAAATCGATCGGCTTTTCCCGTCAATGCGCCGAATTGCCCGCATGCCGCGAAGTGCGCCCCGATCTGGCCTCTGTGCCTTCCCAAGTCCTCCAAGATGCCGTCAAGCGGTACGGCAATAGTTTCTCGGTTGAGAGCGGGAAAAAGAACCGAGGAACGCTCAAGCTTGCAAAGCTAGGCCAGGTCAAGATGGTGATGCATCGGCCGCTTCAAGGCACGCCGAAAAGCGCCATTGTGAAGCGGACGCCTAC
>DATMNR010000519.1:0-14830 GCA_035568795.1 Ktedonobacteraceae bacterium | reverse complement strand
GTCACTAACCAGGCAACCTATCTCAGAGCAATCTTCGGGTATTCTTCAGGAAAGATCGGATGTATTCTTGCAATCTCAGGCACTCGTTGGGCCTGCGCATGCCTGGAACGTTCAATCCCACCTGCAGGTCGGTAGCGTGCCGTACCGTGTATCACGGAAGGGAGAAAAGGCCCTTGTGCGGCGGCGTCGCCAGGATCGCCTGCAGCGTATGGGGTATAAGGGAATGATGCAAAGGTCCGCGGAGGCATGGCAGAGTCCACTCGCTCCCGAGGAGATGGTATTCCTCCCGAAACCTTGCACCGAAGTCACGGAAATGAGGTCGCGATGAAGTTGAATGATGCCGGTGACTTTTGCATGCTCTATGTTGAACCGGCCGATGATAGGGAGCCTCTGCTCACATTCATCAGTGAACAAAGAAAGCCGGTGGTGGTTATGCTGCCTGTGAAGTCCAGGTTGAAAGTATTCCAGCATCCTGATGATTTTAACGATTTGAAACAGGTGAAACGCCAGCTCGATCTGCAGGTTGTTTTTGTGATATCTGGAAACGAACTGTTACGCAAGCTCGCATGGCGCAATGGATTTCCCGCTTATGTCTCGATCGATGCGCTGGCGGATTCTATAACGAAGGGGCAATTGGCGCTCTCACGCCAGCGTACCCTGGCTAGAAGAACTGTACCGCTCAGCCCCTTCACTCCTGAAACTGAGCGCAACATCTCCGCCAGGAGTACAGCCCCTCTGGAGCCTTTACCCTCCTCCGTACAGCAGAGCGCTCCCAAAGCTGTGCCACCATTTCAGCCTCCACCTGTACCTGTGGCGGGAAGCCGGGGGCGAGGCTTTCCCGCCGTTCTGGTGTTCATGCTGCTCCTCCTCATCGTTGGCGCCGCCCTGCTTTCCTATCTCTGGTTCCCACGCCTGCGTGCGTTGCTCCCCGTTGCTGCTTTGACAAGTAGAGTGGTGGGCCGCGTCATGTTCTTGAGCAGCGAGCAGGTCAGCGAAAACAGCGACCAGGGCATCGACGATGAGGTGCAAATTGATCTGCAAGGCCTCTCCATTCCGGCAGCGGGAAAAAGCTATTACGCCTGGCTGCTGGGCGATAAGAATCAGGATGAAGCCAGGTCTGTCCTGCTTGGTAAACTGGATGTCATTCGGGGCAATGCGTCTCTGCTCTATGCAGGTGATCAGCAGCACACAAACCTGCTAGAGTTTAACAGTCGCATTGTGGTTACCGAGGAGGACGCTGCAATGACGCCTATCACACCCGCCCCGGACTACAGTTCGTGGCGTTACTACGGTGAAATTCCCCAATCGCCCGACCCACTCAATAGCCACCACTATAGTTTTCTTGACCACATGCGCCACCTGCTGGCATCCGAGCCAATGCTCAATGAGCTGGAATTACCAGGTGGACTCAACACCTGGTTTAATAGAAATACTGCGAAGTTAATCGAATGGACGACGAGCGCCAGGGATCGTTGGGAAGAGAGCAAAGACCTTGCTTTCGTGCGTCGTCAGACACTGCGCACGTTGACCTATCTGGATGGACTTTCTTTTATGCTACCGGATATGCCAACAGATTCGGTTCCCCCGGATACTTCAAAACCTGGGAGTGTCGGTTTGCTAGACGTGAACGGCCCCAACCAGAACCCGGCAAGTTATATTGGCGCAATTGTCTACCATCTCCATGGACTCCTCGATGCTCCAGGTTCAACTCCAGCAGTGCGTGAGAGTATTTCCCAGATCATGCCGGCCATGGACCACGTCCAGAACTGGCTGGAAAAACTGCGTGCGGACACCAAACAGATCGTTGCCATGGACGATACCCAGCTGGGGCAACCCGGGGCTTACTCTGTACTGAACGATATGGTCGACCAAGCCGATCAGGCCTATGCTGGCCAGGTCGATCCTTCTACAGGCGCTGTTCTCGAAGGCGTTGCCTGGATTCACGAACATCTTCAATCCCTGGCGTCGTTGACGGTAACACAGTATGAGGCTAGCGGTTCTCCGCCTGAGATCGCGCCGAGTAACGATACTATCACTTGGAACATGAGGTAACACAATGAAGATGCGTTGGATTGGTATCACGTTTCTTGGTATCTGTATCATTGTTGGCTTAAGCACAGGGTTTCTTTCGCCTTCCATCCAGGCAGCGCTGACATTACCCTTAAGTGTCAGGGTGGGTCGCGTGGTAGCGACACCCGCAAAAACTGTGCCTGTCTCCCCTACCGGAACTGTTCGGCCCGTGATGCCATCCACCCCGACAACGGGCGCGGTAACCATCCTGGCTCAGGATAGCTTTAAGCGCGCCGACCAGGTCTTCTGGGGAACTGCCACTGATGGCAGGCAGTGGATTGGTGATGCCAATAGCGTCGAGGTCTTCTCCATTGTCGGAAACGCGGGCCAGATAGACCACGCTCAGGGCACGTTTAACGCGATTCTTGGACCAGCGACAACAAATGCCGAAGTCGTTTTTAGCGGGACGGTGAATCAGTTCGCCGCGGGTGCCGCTGTGAATATGGGAGCCGTGCTACGCTGGACCAATAACAACAACTGGTATAAGGCGCTCATCAACGGCTCGAACCTGCAAATCTTGAGGCGCGTCAAGGGAACAACCACTTCCCTGGGATCAGTGCCATTTAGCGCTCAGGGTGGGGTTTCATATACACTATGTTTCCGGGCAATTGGCGCAGCATTCTTTGTCAAAGCCTGGCAGAGCAACCAGCCCGAACCAAACGCCTGGATGTTGACAGTGATGGATACCATGTTGACAAAAGGCTCTGGGGGTTTGCGTTTCCTGGTTCAAAACGGCTCTGTCATCAGGGTGACTGCATTCCACGAGACATCCGTGCAGGACATGATTTAGCATATCCAAAGTGGCGTATGAAAGCTGAACAATATGATGAATGACATTCTGGATCGGTTACATGACCTATACATTGACAGGAGTTGGATCAGACTACTTGTGCGTTGTGGATTGATCCTGAGTGGTCTGCTCCTGCTGTGCTGGTGCGGTGGGTTTCCTCCCTGGGCCTGGCTCTCCTTGTTCCGCGTCATACCGCAGGTATCGGTCTTGTGGGTAGCCTATGGATGGTTGATGGTCATGCCAATGGCCGGTTTGCTGTTGCTCTCAGCCCTGTTGCTTGTCGCCTGGGTCGCGTTTCTAGGCGTAAGCGCGCGCCTGGTTCACAGCTGGTGGCAGGAACACCAGGAACTTCGGCGCTTCAACGAAGAGGTAGTAGCAGCGCACACCCAGTCGGAAGCTATTCTGCAAACACAGCCCAACCTCAGTTCTTTCTCCCAGCGGCCTGTCTTCGTCTCCACAGGCAAGCAAGCGCTTGCTAACCCCAATCCAGAGCAGGTAGGATTTCCAACAGTGAATCGGAGGTCAACCTCACGTTCGCAAGATGCTGTCGAGGAAAAAGCCCCGTTGCATGCCTCTGCTTCGTTGAGGGTCCGTGTAAAGACGAGCGATGTTGGCAGTACAGGTGGAGAACCCCACCTACCTGCCTACTCTCGATATGTGCGATCAGCGCCTCGGCTTCAGAATAACGATCTCACAGACATGACAAGAGGTGTCTACCTGGACATAGGAACCGGATTGGATGCTGGTATAAAACGCAGGGGGAGCCCTAATGAAGATAGCCTCTCAGCCAGCGAGAACAGCACCAACCTGCCAACAGCGCCAAGACCAAACGGCCTGTTCATCGTAGCTGATGGTATGGGAGGCCATGGAAATGGGAGTGAGGCAAGCCAGTTGGCGATTCGTGAGATGCGGGAGAGGGTGCTGGGAGATCTACGCTCGGGCGTAACAGATTGCGAGGCCATCAAGGCGCTTCTGGTCGAAGGAGTGCAGCATGCAAACCAGCGCGTGTACGAGCGCAACCAGCAACAACACACCCATATGGGTACGACCATGACGTCCGCTCTCCTCTGGGGAACCTCCATTTTCGTGGTCAATGTAGGCGACAGCCGCACCTATCTGTATCGAAAGTCTAGGGGTCTACGCAGAGTTACGCAGGACCATTCTGTCGTCGCCGGACTGGTGGAGATTGGAGTTATTTCCGACGATGAGGTGTATACCCATCCGCAGCGCAATGAGATCCTGCGGGCACTCGGTAACCAGCCAACGGTAGCAGTTGATTGCTTCACTGTACCGGCACGGGTGGGTGATGTGCTGCTTCTCTGTTCCGATGGTTTGTGGGAGATGGTGCGCGACTTCGAGATCGCCGAGATTGTGCGTACATGTGCCCCGTATGCGTCGCAGATGTGTACGATGCTCATTCAGGCTGCCCTCAATCGGGGAGGCAAAGACAATATCAGCGTGATTGCGGTCTGCATTCGGGAAGATTAGATCACCGACCACCCAGGGCGAAAACAGGCCCTGGGTGCATGATATCCATCGAATGATCAGCTATATTCAAGCGCCCTCGTCGCTGACCTGCTCATATTGCAGCGGTCCCGACGAGGGCGGCTGTAATGGCTCCGAGGAGGGGGATCGCCGTGCTTCTGATACACTCCTGTTTCTAATCCTCGCAATAGAGGATAGTGACTGTGGCGGTAAGGTGTTGGTCTGCCGCCTCAGAGTGGCGGGCGCATGGGACTGCAAATCACCTGTGCCGTACGCTAAAGGCGTCGTAACAGGCCGCGGTATTGGTGTCTGACGCTGTGCTTCGTTGTCACGCGCGTGACTCGTAAAGCCGGGTATAGATAACGCAGTGGATGTTCCTGTGAGGCGCATAGAGATTAGGAGACGGTTGATCTCTATAAACTCATTGCAGGATCTGGGGATGATAAAGGGTGCGCCTTTTGCTTGCCGTTCAAACGCCATGCTCAGTTCGTTCAGAGCTTCCAGCAAGCGGTGCATATACACATTTGTTTGCCCCAGCCGCATCAGTCGCTCGGCCATCAGATTCAGGCTACCGGCGAGTGGCATCAGCGTCCCGCTGGTTAAATTGGCGCGTGCCCGCATGTTGCCATTTGCCAGTTGTGCCTGTACATCCTTGAGATGTAAAATGCCCTGTTCCAGTTCGGCATTGTGCTCAGCGATCTGGCGCGTCTGCTCCGCTATGCGTTTATTCGCCCTCACCAGGTCCGTTAGCGATTCCACCTGCTGTTGTGCCAGGCGGGCATTCTCCCAGAGGGTAAATATCTGGCGTACGACGACTAATGCAACCACACCCATTGTGGCTGCTAACAGCACAGGCCGTATCGCATATTGTCCGGGATCCGTTGAGAGAACGTTCAAGGCCAGTACAAAGAAGAGGAGCGCTAAAAGTAGGTAGGGTATGAGGCGTGCAGCCCCAAATGTCTGAAATTCTGAGGCAACCTCAATTCGCTGCTGGATAACTTCTGCTGGTGTCGCGGGCAGAAAACGGCGCAGGTATGCAGCAACGCCTATCGTCATTAAGCCCAGCGGCCAGCCGAGGTCGATCCACGTCGCTTCCACGTACGTGCCTGCATTTTGTTGGATGTTAAAGATGAAGTCGGACGTGACAAAGAAACAGAGACCTAAACCAACGACAAGCAGGCTTGTTCGGCGCGCGGTGGCCTGGTGCTTTGATCCATGATTGCGCAGCAGGATAAACACGACACAACTGAGCAGTGCGGTGTCTGCAATGGGATAGTACAGTCCCAGGAATTTGCCCAGATTTGCCTCCCCGGGCATTTGTGCTAATGAACCAAGCAGTAAATACCACGCGATCGCCAGTATCGAGCCCATGCAGATCAGGCTGTCCATCAGCAGTAAAAAGCGATTTCCTCCAGACTCAGACGAAGGCTGCAAGAGTAAGCCAACAAATAGCAACACGGGAAGGGTTGAGTAGCCGATATCGGCCACCGACGGGAAGGGAGCCTGGCCAATTGACATGTAGTAACGCCAAAACGTCTCGCCCATTCCCCACATAATGATGCCCAGGCCGATCAGTACCCATCCGGCTTGCTCAGAGCCAATCCACGGCTCGACATTTTCCGATGTGCGCATCGGCAGGAGTACGCTTGAAAGTACCAGCGCACCGCCAATGAACGCCCCGGTGAGCGGGGAGAACTGCCCCACCCGTAGGGCAACTGTACCTCCGATGTGAAGCACTACAACAACGACCATTGCCACTCCTATCCAAACCACCCCTTTAACTAGTGTGCGCGATAGCGAATACATGAGTACCTCCCATTCTTAAACGACTTCATCTCGTGGAGTGTACATCCGCTGGCTTCATGTTGTCTCCCAGCTCTCTTCTCTTTGGAAAGCCGGCCCTCTTCGCTACCATGGAGGCGTTGTATAAGATACCATTTCCTCATGTCGGTGTTCTTATACCGGTCTTCTCATTGCCCCCCCTTTGCGACGTCGTGTCATTACAAACCGGGCAATCTATGTTGACAATGTTGTGCAATTTGCACTGGACAATGACTGATTTTGTATGTTAAACTTGTGTTTGTCTCCAAATTTTATGTTCACAATGTCGCATTTAGCACGTACGAACAAATACTTGTCCAACTCTTAAGCGACAGGTTCTCTTCACTCACCGAGGGGGGATATGAGCATGACAACACACGCTGGGGAGATTTCACTCGCAGAGCTGAGTACGGATTCTACTGATCTGGAGAAGGCAAATAGGCAACCTACTGTTTCCCCCGACGAAAATAGAACAAAAGAATGGTCCGCACGAACGGTGTGCGATCTTCTCCAGGATGTAGTGATCGCGCTCTCCAAACCGCTGGATGAACTGCTTGTTTCGCTGGCAGCGCTGACCCGCCAGGTAACACTTGTAGATCTCTGTGTCGTGATCCTGCTGGAGGTAACCGATGGCCAGATGATGACCATAGCGTCAGCGCCTGATCTGCGCGAGCGCGGTGTAAAAATCATCCCTCTCGAAGTTGACCAGCCCCTTCGAATGAAATTGTGTGATGTCAAAGCTCCCGGACAAATTCCGCTACTGAACATTCACGAACAAGCGCAACTCAATCCGCTGAAGAATGTACAATATGAGACGTTGCTGGTTGTCCCCCTGATCGCCCAAAACACCTGTATCGGATTGATCAATTGCTACTCGATCAAGAGCCTTGAGTTTTCGCGAGAGGTTCAGTTGCTAGCCAGTACAATCGCTATGCAGGCTTCTCTGGTCATTCAGCATCACCTCCTGCTCGATGCGCCGGCGCAGGTGCATTCCATGCGTTCATTTTATGATGCGCTGCTTTCGGAAAAATCTGAAGCCGACGAATCGCTGCGAGGTAGGGCCACTGCCCTCGGTTGTGATCTAACTAAGCCCCACATTGCGGTGAAGCTTGCCGTGCTACAAACGCTCGAAAGCCAAGAAGAGACCGTCACCAACAGCGCGGAATACCAGGTGAACGCGTTAAGACGTAGCCTGAAACTGGCGAAATACCGTATCCTGGAGAACTATCCTGGCTCACTGCTGGATGCGCGAGAACATATGCTCTATGGAATTGTCCCTCTTGAGAGAGACGATATCCCTGACGGTCTGCGAAGTTGGCTGGGTGACCTTGCCCGCCAAGTGGAACTCGAGCAGTACATGCATATGTTCACGGGAATAAGTAGCGTCTGCAACGATATCGGGGACTTTCGCAGGGGATTCGCGGAAGCTGAGGAAGCCTTACAGGTCGGTCAGCACCTCGATCTGCAAATGCGAAGCGCGTATTTCAATGAGCTTGGCTTGTACCGCTATCTCTATGCGTTTGCCTGCTCGAATAATCTGCGCGATCCCTATTTAGATCAAATTGATACGATTGCTCGTTATGATGGGGGACGTAAACGTTCAGAGTTGCTGGATACCCTGGAGCTTTACCTTGAGCATGGCTGTAATATCAAAGACACCGCTGAACTGCTGGCTGTACATCGTAACACGATAGCCCTGCGTCTAGAACGCATAGAGTCTTTGTGCTCGACCAATATCCAGCAGCCGGGTAATCGGCTCGCGCTGCAGGCAGCTATTAAAATACATCGCCTGCGCGCGCGAAGGGTCTAATCTGCTTCTCTAGGCTCCCATGCGCTTGCGCTCGGACAACTTCATCAACACATAGCCAGTTTCAAGAATCGAAGAAATTTCAATGTTGAAGGATCTGATTTTGAGACGTGTGCGCGAGAGTACATTGCGCACCGGCCTCATTTCTTGATCCCAGATTCCCTCGAGCTGCGCCTCATACAAGCGATGGCGGCTTCGTTCGACTGTTCTCTCGTTGGTATTCCCATTGTAGAAACTCGCCAGCAACACCTCATAGGGGCAGTAATGAGGATAGTGTTTCAGCAAGGGTATCAGTACGCACATCTCACTCGTCGTGAACTGCTGTTCAGCAAGCAGGAGCGGGTAGGGATTATCACGACTGTTGGCAATCAGGGAGAGCGTTCCTAATATGAGGTTCAAAGCTAGTGTCTGACTATCAGGCAATAAATTATCCAGAGTAAAATGTAAGATTTCATCATCGGCCGGTTGTACATGATAGACGGAGGTTTTCACTTTACGAAAGGTTGTTGTTTCCATGATGGATCTCCTCTGTCCTGGATGGCTGCGCATCTTTACGATGAGACATACCACTTGAAGAAGCATTACGCGGAATACCTATGTACTTGACCTGCAGTTCCTCCTTCCTCTCTATCCTGGTAGTTAAACAAACGTTTGTTCTATATCCGATTCGCGCACTGGTGAACGTTTATTTTCACATAACTTCTGTGTGCTCAATCCAAATTGAGCGTACAAAGATGTCTTTCATGCATATGTTTTTACTTAAACACATATATATTGTACACAGATTACATGAGAAGTTGACAAAAAGCAAGAGGTTTAAGGAGGATATTGCACGAAAATTCGGAACCGTTCAAAAAACGCAAAACTTCGTTTTGTGGTGGAGAGGGCTGTGTTTGCAAGGAGCGCTGGGTAGAAACAGACGGTCGCGCACGTTTTGAAGCAGAGGATAAGGCTGTCGTTTATCAGGCAATCTCCCTCGAATCAGGTCTCAAAGTGATCATGAGAATATACCCTGTCTCTAAAATCGAAGAGATATCGATACCAAAGGGGCGTAACTTCATCCTTGTGCGAGAAAGCACATTACGGAGAGGTCGAAGCTGCTGGTCCCAGGTACCTCTTTCTAAAGCTTCATACAAGCGCTGACGACAAAGCTCAACCGTCTCATCGGTGATTGTGCCGTTGTAAAAACTGGCGAACATTACCTCGTAAGGACAATAGTCTGGGAATAGCTCCAACAAAGGGAGGAGTAGACTCAACTCGCTGGTTGTGAATTGTTGCTGCATCACCAGCCGAGGGCGATCAACTCCTTTTGAGAGGTAGGAGAGCGTAGCAAGTGCCCTGTTCAATACCAATGTATGGCCCGTGGGGAGCAGCCCCCCTGGAGCAAAATACAGCATCTCTTGAACGTCTGATTTGGGCTGTTTCTGAGAGTCGTTCTGCGTTTTTCCTTTAGGTGGGTGTACTGCTTGCATACCAGCATTCCTTTGTTTGAAGAGTGCCAATCGAGGTGACTTTTTTTACTGCGCTTATCTACAATAGGCTGCTTTAAAATGAACGCTAGTGCTATCTCAATTATGCCTGATCGAAGTGTTATTATAGAACAGCATGTGGTATCATTTTCTTAATCATATTTATCATTCTTTCGGGAGAGTTAGTTTACCAGAAGGAAGGATAATGAGGCGCTCGCAACAATCCGCTCCTCGACCACGATTGCGGCTCATAGAGGCCCGCATGCAGTACCAATGGTCCCAACAGGACGTTGCCGACCGTATCGGCACAACGCACCTGAATGTCAGCCGCTGGGAACGCGGACTCACAAAGCCTGGCCCTTACTTCCGCAGCAAATTGTGTTCGCTCTTCGGAAAGAGCGAACAAGAATTGGACCTGGCTTCGACTCCAGCATCTAGCTCGCCTCCACATGCTGAATCAGTCTCTACCTCAACCGAAACCCTGCTCGATCCGGCCATCCCACTGCAACCGACCATACGCCTCATTGGAAGGGATGCCGAACTCAATCGCCTCAAAAGACGTCTCTTGACTTCTGGCAATGTGGCATTGACAGCTCTGAATGGATTGCCCGGTGTGGGAAAAACCGCCCTGGCGATAGAACTCGTGCATGACCCGGAGGTGAGAGCACGCTTAAGCGACGGCATACTGTGGGCGGCTTTGGGACCCGAACCGCATTTACCGGGACTACTCTCCCGCTGGGGAGCGATGTTGGGTATCTCCTCGACAGAAACGGCGAGTTTGAGCGACAGCGAGGCCTGGGCTATTGCGCTACGACGTGCCATTGGCTCGCGCTCCATGCTTCTGGTCATCGATGATGCCTGGCGGCTCGAAGATGCGTTGACATTAAAAGTGGGAGGTCCCAACTGCGCGCACCTGGTCACTACCCGCTTTCCGAACATCGCCACTGCCATTGCCGCAGACGGGGCCACAGTCCTCCATGAACTTGGAGAGAATGAGGGCATAACGCTTCTCAGGATGCTGGCACCTACCGTGATCGAGCGTGAAGAACGCAAAGCACACGATCTTGTGCATGCCGTCGGAGGGCTTCCCCTGGCTCTCACCCTGATGGGTAACTACTTGCGTATGCATTCATACGGCGGGCAAACTCGCCGCATTGATGCCGCCCTTGCGCGCCTGAGCAATGCGGAGGAACGTTTGCATATCGAGGAGCAACGTGGCCCTACCGAACGCCACTCCAGCCTTCCGTCGGGCGCTTCTCTCTCATTACAGTCGGACTTCGCCGTGACCGACCAGCAGCTAGATGAGCAGGCACGTACCGCACTCTATATCCTGTCAGTCTTTCCGTCTAAGCCAAACAGCTTCTCCGAAGAGGCTGCGCTTGCCATCGCTGACTGCGCTGCGCCTATCCTCGATGCACTCTTCGACGCTGGGTTGCTAGAGAGCAGCGTATCAGGCCGTTATACTCTGCATCAGACTATCGCCGATTACGCCCGGCTGCACCTGCAGGATGTAACGGTCTACGAGCGCTTCATCGCCTACTTCACCGATTTTACAGAGGTACATAAAAAGGACTATGAGTTGCTCGAGCAGGAAAGCAACCTCATCCTTGCCGCTCTTGAAATAGCTTATAAGATGGGGAGATGGGAACCGCTGGTACGCTGTGCCTGCGCTTTTGCTCCCTTTTTATTGGTGCGCGGTATGTATGCTGTTGCCGAACAACACCTAAAAAGGGCCTATAATGCTGCCATAGTGTTGAATGATAGCTATGTGATTTCAACTACTCTGTTGTACTTGGGTAAGATCGCCCAAAATCAAGGCACCTATGAGCAAGCAGTGAGATACTGGCAAGAAGGCCTGGAACTTGCACGTGAGATGGGAGACTCTGAACGCACCAGCGCCCTACTCAATGACCTCGGATGGGTGATGTGGAAGCGCGGAGAATATGCGGAGGCGGAGTCGTACCTGCAAGAGGGGCTAATGCTCGCACGTCATGTTAAAGATCAAGAACGTATCAGTAGTCTCCTACAAGTCCTTGGTTCAGTTGCCGATAGTAGAGGGGATTATATTAAAGCGGAAATCTATTTGCAGGAAGGATTGGCTCTGGCGCGCCTGTCAGAAGATCGCGAACGCATTTGTACGATGCTTATCAACTTGGGAGCCACTTTGGGCGCACAGGGAAACTATAGCCAGGCGGAAGACTATTTTCGGGAAGGGCTGGCGCTGGCACGCCAGATTGGACATCGCGAATGGAAGAGCTTTCTGCTCATCAATCTAGGGATGGCCGCGAGGAAGCAAAGAGAGTATGAGCGGGCAGAAGTGTACCTGCATGAAAGCTTAGCATTAGCTCAGTCTATCGGTAACCCTCAAATTATCTCGACTGCTCTCTATGAGTACGGTAACCTCTATCTTGATCAAAAGCAGATAAAGAAGGCCGAAGCGAGCTTTCGTGAGATGCTATCTAGCATTCCTGAAGGTGATCAAGAGTTACTGGCACTTGCGCAATATGGCTTGGCGCGCACTGACGCTGCCCAAGGCAATATCGAGGATGCACGCAGGTTAGGAGAAGCAAGTTTAACGGTCCTGGAAAAAATTGGGCATCGCAGTGCGCAGGAAGTGAGAGAGTGGCTGAACTCCATAGTGCTTTGAGTCTCACCCCGAGTTCGAGCAATAACAGCTTAGATACTGTTACCACTCCAACTTGAGGTTTAGAGAGTTTCTTACATCATCGATGCGAGAAGTACTCGGGTAATAAGTAGTTCGGCGCTATTATATGAATTTGCGAGCCATGATACTCAGCAGCATGACTAGCCACCATTGGCGACAACACAAAGTACGTCGCAATCAGCGCGAGTACCATCAGCGGTAGTATCCACCGTATGAATCGTTTCAACATGAGTCTTCCTTCCTTTCCTGCCATCCCGCACAGCAGATAGAGAGAGCATGAAGCATAGGTGCCATGCCGGACGAATGGGTACCCCTTAAGGGGAGACCCGCTCAGTGAACAGCACATGATGTTGAGAGCTTTTGAACGCAAGCGAAGTTACCAGGCAACAATTACCATCATCGTCGCCGCGCATTCCTGCTCACGAAATGCTGTTCTGTTCATCACCATGAGTCTTTGTTTCTTTTCATGCATCGGTACGTACCAAGAAAAGATAGTATAAGAAAATTTTCAGGATTTCATGTTTTCGTCTTATACCATCAAAAAGTACTAACAAATCTTGTGGGTTAGAGAAGAAGGCCTCTCAGATCTTATTGGGAGATCAACAATGCGCATTGCCGGCTCTCCATGAATTGGTACTTTCTGGATACATGAACCAAAAAAGTTGAAGAGCAGCAAAAAGTCACTATATTCAGCAGCAGGGAGTAAATTGTTCGTGCCCGTTGAAATTTGGCAAACGCTTGCAGAATCGGTGATGTACCTGGTAGCCACATATTGCGTTGCGTCAATTTTGATGAGAGCCAAGGTCATTACGTCAAATAAGTAAGCGGGGACATTCCACACAGAGGAAAGAAGGAGAAGCAGAGAGTATGAATCTTTCATGGCTGAAGCACCACACATGTCCAGACGATGAGGAAGAAGCAACGTTGATAGTGGATGTCGAGACCGAATCTGTACCGGTAACAGACGAGGATGGCAATTTGTTGTACTATTGCGTTGAAGGTCAGCATGTCTTTTCTGTTGATGAAGATGGTAGGGCCAGTTCGGGTGAGCATCGTAGGCGTCGTTGATCGAGATGCAGGAAAGGAGGGTGCATGCATAGGACGAGAACTCGATCGGGTTCTCGTCCTATGCAATCATGGAGCAGTAGATAGTATGCTGCGTCCAGAAAGCACATCTCTCAGAATGGAGATGCGCACCCTCAAGAAACGAAGAAGATTCCCCTGAAAAACGCTCGCTCTTCCGCTATACTCCTGAAAGGAGATCATAGAAGGAAACCGCGAAACTGTGGAGTATATGTTCATTCAACGGGACGCGCACGCGTTCCAACAACCCGTTGCGGCAGAACACATCCAGGCCATGTGCGAACGCGCCTTTGGTCAAAGAGTGGTGATTCACTCTGTGAGAGAGCTAGGTAGTGGTCAGTTCAACAACACCTACTTGCTTGATCTTGCCGGGCATGATCCTGTTGTATTGCGCGTTGCTCCTTCGCCAGTACGGACTGTCTTCTGGCACGAACGCTTCCTCATGCGCCGCGAGCTTGCCATGCAGCCGTTGCTGGTCACTATAGCCCCATTGCTTCCCACCATTCTCATGAACGATTGCTCCCATGAGATACTCGATCGAGACTACCTCTTTCAACGCTGGATCTCCGGCACGCTCTGGTGGGACGTCGAGGCAGAACTGACGGCAGAGGAGCACGATGAGTTATGGTGCCAGTTTGGTCGTCTGGTGCAGTGGGGACCTCGGTATCCGTTTTGGAGTCTCACGCTGTCCGACTGGTTGGCACATACTATCGCCGACGCGGAATACATGTGTGTTGAGACAGCCTCTTTGCGCTGCTTGCTCGAATTCGCCTGCGATCACAGCGCCATTCTAGACGAGATCATCCGCCCAGGGCTGCTACACGGGGATCTGTGGTTGTTCAACCTGCTCATCCAGCGCACCGGGGAGGGACCGCGCATCGTGGGAGTGTTGGATGCTGATCGCGGCTCCTGGGGCGATCCTTTGGCGGATTGGACCTTCTTCTTGCTGGAGCGGCGCGCGACTCCACTGGAACAGGCGCTCTTCTGGAAAGGTTACGGAGGACGACCAGAAGGCGGGGCAGGGGCATGCTTGAGATCTCTGCTGTATCAGGGATTGCACCATGGCAAGATACTCTCGGTCGCCAGGCGCGATAGGAACGAGCGAGCGGTCAACAAGGCCTCTCGTGCCCTGGCAGAGGTGGTGCATACGCTTCAGCGCGTGTGACCTGTATGGGTCGTATGCAATGGTCATACAAGTCAGCCACCTCAATAGCCAGGATGTACTTGGTGACCGCGAATTATTGAAAGGGTGACGAGCGATACATACACTCTCGAGCGAAAGGTATGCTACGTATGTACACGCATCACGCCTTGATAGAGAGAAGGAGAAGTATGCAAATTCCATTTCAATTTGGCTGGACGCAGGTGCTCCTGTTGTTCATCGGCATCGTTGGCTTGTGGCTTTGCCTTTCAGCATGTCTTGGGTTTCTGAGACCCGCCAAATCCCTCAGTGTAGGCGAAAAGGAGTACTACCGTCGAACAGGCTTACTGCCTCGACGTCATTTCAAAGCGATACATGCCCTGGGCGGCCTGTTGCTGCTGGCGGTGGCCGTCTCGCTTCTCTGGCTCATGATCCTGGTTCAGAGCTATCTCGGCTTAACAGGAGAGAACAAAGTCGCGCACATCCAGGCCACACCCAT
>DATMNR010000518.1:0-3614 GCA_035568795.1 Ktedonobacteraceae bacterium | reverse complement strand
AACATCTATAACAAGGTGTTTTTCCAGGCCTCGATGTCTCCAGAGACGGCAAACGACGGGTTATACGTTGCAACGAAGCCTCGGCTGGGGCTGGGCTTAGTAGAGAATGATCAGGTCGAGGTAGCTTGATGTGGGATGATTTGCAGGGCGACCTCACATAAACAAATGCTTGGTGATGTGAGGCAGAGAGCTATGAAGAACAAACAGGTTTATCCACCTGGCCCTGGAGGGCTCCCTTTACTTAGGAGCGTCTTAGAGTTCAGACATAATCAGCTCAACTTCTTATTAAAACTTGAGCAGACATATGCGCCCATGGCAACCATCTATATAGGGAAGTCGCCTATTACGCTGCTCTTCCGACCGGAGCATATTCGCTCTATCTTGACCGAAATCCCCCGCAAATTCACTAGCCGCGAGGTTGCAGGAGGCCTCGTCTTTGGCAACTTGCTCTTACTTTCCATGTTAGCACGTACCTTCTCCAAAAGGGTTGCCCGGTGCTTACACAACTTAGTAGGTGATAGCCTGATAACACCTACTGCAATACCCATGGAAGAACTATCGAGGTCTTAAAAAGGAGAAGCATATGCGGCGACGCGTAGTCATTACCGGGCTTGGGGTAGTAGCTCCAAACGGCATAGGAAAGGAGGCCTTCTGGGATGCGTGTATCTCTGGCCGCTCTGGCATTCGACGTATCACTCGCTTCGATGCCAGTCAAATGTCGGTACAGATTGCTGGGGAGGTAACGAATTTCTGTCCTGAAGCACTCGGCTTGACCAGGGATGAATCCAAATCCCTGGACCGGGCAGCTCAATATGCTGTTGCTGGAGCCAGTCTTGCTATGCAAGATGCGAAGCTCATCAACGCCATCGATGAAGAAGAGCACGATCGTATAGGCGTTGCAATAGGTACGGCGATGGCGTGCGTTGATGGGGCAGACGTACTCTGGGCTGCATACACAGATACTGGTACGCATCCTCCACGTATAACAAGGGACGAATTCATTATTCCTACGCCGCTGATGACTCACGCCGCAGTTGCCGCAATTGCTTCCCATCACCAGCTACATGGACCTTGCATTGGGCTGACCACAGCATGCTCTGCGGGAGCGGATGCTATTGGAGAGGCATTCTGTGCCATTCAAGATGGATACGTTGACCGCATGCTGGCAGGTGGATCTGATTCTGCAATTACCAGGGCAGGAATAGGCGTGTTTTCTAACATCGGTGCTCTGAGTACGCGCAACGAGGAACCAGAGCGGGCATCGCGGCCATACGATCGAGAACGTGATGGCTTTGTTATAGCTGAGGGCGCAGGTGTGCTGGTCTTAGAAGAGCGAGAAATGGCCCTCGCACGCGGTGCGCACATCTATGCGGAAATAATTACGTTCAACTCTAATTGTAACTCGTTCCATATGACCTCGCTTCCAGAAGATGGAGCCTCGCTCCAACAACTGCTCAGGCAAGCGCTCAATGATGCGCAAATTTCGCGGGAGCAACTCGACTATATCAATTCACATGGCAGCTCAACGGTTCCCAACGAAGTGGGAGAAACAGCAGCGTACAAGGCTGTCTTTGACGAATACGCCTACCGCATTCCCATTAGCTCGACAAAGTCGATGATTGGTCACTCCCAGGGTGCGGCCAGTGCAATTGAGGCGATCGTGACCGCGTTGACGTTAGAGCATCAAGTTATTCCACCTACAATAAATCAGGAGAATCCTGATCCACGCTGCGATCTCGATTATGTGCCAAATGTGGCGCGTCAAGCTGCAGTCACTGTAGCCCTCACACATTCCAGCGGCTTCGGTGGTGTGAATAGTGCGCTGATTCTCGCGCGACCTGATTGGTTGGATAAGAAATTGTAGAGTTTTTGGAAAAAGGATTCGAGAACTATGACAGGTCAAGCAGTGCGACGTGTAGTAATCACAGGGCTTGGAGTGGTGGCTGCTAATGGTATCGGTAAGCAGGCTTTTTGGGATGCTACAAGCCAGGGAATCTCTGGAATACAGCCCATTTCAAGTTTCTCAACGACTGATATACTGATTAGCGTAGCTGGTCAGGTGAACAATTTTGCAGTCAATGACTACATGGATCGGAAGCTGGCGAATCGTACAGATCGCTCGACTCAATATGCCCTGGCGGCTGTCCAGCAGGCGGTGCAGGATGCTGAATTCGTGATGTCAGACGAGAATAGACAGCGCGTAGGGGCAGTGATAGCCAGCACGCTTGGCGGAATAGAATTTGTAATTCAGCAGTTCCCACCGTTGTACGCGCGTGGGATACGAGCTATGAGTGCCTTTACAGCGATTGCCTGGCTGCAAGTGGCCAATGTAGGCCAGACATCCATTCGCTATGGTATTCAAGGGTATTGTAAAACACCAACACACGATACAGTTGGGGGTTTGGATGCACTGGGTTTGGCATACAGGGCTATTCAACGCGGAGCGGCGGATGCCATTTTCGCGGGTGGTTGTGAACATCTGCTAGAGCCTTCAGTTCTTCTCACGTTTGCGAAGAACGGCCTTTGTGTCCTGGGAGATGATCCGAATGCTTATCGTCCGTTTGACCGACGCGCTGCCGGTTTAATACTAGGGGGGGGAGCAGGAATATGTATTCTGGAAGATTACGAACACGCACGGCAACGAGGGGCACCTATTTACGGGGAAATCGTTGGTTTTGGTCAGACCAATGATGCGCACGGGTTGACGGCCCCATCTGCCAATGGCAGGTATTATGCGCGCGCTATTCGGCTAGCAATGCAAGAAGCGGATCTCGGTCCGAGGGATATTGCCTACTTCAGCCTTGATGGAAGAGCCATACCTGCTTCTGATCAGGGGGAGGCAGAGGCATTACATATGGTCTTTGGCAATGACCTCGAACAGATTCCTGTTAGTGTCCCTCGCACTATGCTGGGTCACAGCTATGGAGCTGCGGGAGCAATAGATGCAATTACAGCGCTGCTAGCGCTTCGTCACGGGCTAATCCCACCGACGATCAACTGTGAAGAACTCAATCCCGATTATGGATTGAACGTAGTGCAGCAAGAAGCGCATCCTCTTGTTGGATCAGCGGTGCTGATCGGTGGACGAGCTGTCGGCGGAGCAAACGTCGTGCTAGCGATAAAACGAGTCGAAGAGTGATCCTTGTAAGGATCAAGGGCAAGGCCAGTTTTTATATTGTAAGCCTTAATTTAGGGTGGGAAGCGAATCATCTGATGGTCCTGACGGTAGAGTAGGGAGCGAATCGCCTGGCGAGCCTATTTGAGTAACAGGTGGAGGTGGTTGTGCGGATCCCGGGGAATGGTGCGTGAGATCGCTAGCTTGCTCTAATGCAGCAGTAAAATCTATCATGCTGCCAAAGCGCCTCTCCGGGTCTTTGACAAGTGCTTTCAACACCACTTGCTCAACCGCAGGCGAGATTGAGGGAACAATGTCATGTAAGGGTTGAGGGGGAAGAGATAGATGTTTCATGGCTACCTCTATCGCTGAAGAACCGCTGAATGGGTAGCTGCCACACAACCATTCGTAGACGACTATCCCCAGCGAGTATTGATCACTTGCGGAGCATGGTCTCCCCTGAATCTGCTCTGGTGCAGTGTACGCCATAGTTCCTGCA
>DATMNR010000517.1:0-4351 GCA_035568795.1 Ktedonobacteraceae bacterium | reverse complement strand
CCATGTAATAACGCCTCCTTGCGGTAGATAATACCAACGATAAGAAACGAGAGAACGACCCACTCACCTCATTGTCAAATATTTTTCGTCATTGACGAGGTAAGCGTTTGAGGAATGAGGATAATTACCTAACGGTTGTAGATTTACTTTTCCTTTGATATTTTGTGGATGTTATACATGTGTTGTATCCCACACTGAATATTCCGAAATCTGCAACTGTTGATAGTACATAGTAGAGTCTACCATACGAGGTTGCCAATAAGCAATGTGCATATATTATAGAAACGGAATATAGATGTTTTGTAGGTTTAAGGCCGCAAGTTGTTACTTCAATCAGAAAAGTATTTACATGCGTTGCCATTTTATATGCACAGGCATACAATACTCTTAAGCCAACTGGATACGTCCTGGCCATACTCGAACTGTGAGTTGAGGTTTTTGTACAATGCACTAGATTTCGAGGCAAGGTATACATGCCTCATTATGTGCAAACTGAAAGGATAGAGCAATGCGTAGTAAAATAACTGTAGTCGGTGCAGGTTTTGTGGGTAGTACGCTTGTACAGCGTCTCGCCGAACGCGATTATGCAGATGTTGTGATGTTTGACATTATACCAAATATGCCTCAGGGCAAAGCACTGGATCTGCTACAGGCAGGGCCTGTACTTGGATATGATTCGCTGGTTGTTGGCACGAATGACTATGCTGATACCGCCAACTCGGATATTGTCGTCATAACTTCAGGTTTTCCACGTAAACCTGGCATGACCCGTGATGACCTTGTGAAGAAAAATCAGGAGATCGTCTCACAAGTCACTAAAGAAGTTGTCAAGTATTCCCACGACTGTATTATTATTATGGTCACGAATCCACTGGATGCTATGGCGCAACTTGCTTATCACACGAGTGGTTTCCCACGCCATCGTGTAATTGGTATGGCCGGAGTACTGGACACTGCGCGTTTCCGCACCTTTATTGCCCAGGAACTCAATGTATCTGTGCGTGACGTTCAGGCATACGTACTGGGTGGGCATGGCGATACGATGATACCGCTTTCACGTATGTGTACAGTGGCCGGGGTACCTATTTCACAGTTAATTTCCGCTGAGCGCATTGAGCAAATCGTGCAGCGAACTCGCGATGGTGGCGCAGAAATCGTCAAACTCCTTGGTATGGGCAGCGCATATTTTGCACCATCTGCTTCAGTATTACAAATGGTCGATTCTATTTTGCTAGATAAGAATATGATTATGCCATGCGCTGTCTATTTGCAAGGTGAATATGGCATTCAAGGACTTTTTGTTGGCGTGCCCGTTAAACTCGGTGCTCAGGGTCTGGAGCAAATAATAGAAATCGAGTTGACTCAGGACGAACAATCACTACTTCAGAAATCGGCACAAGCGGTTAAAGAACTGATAGATGTAATGGGCATTTAGTCCCACCTGGAGACATGGAACCGCCTATTTTTTTGAGATTTCATGTCTCATTTTTTCCTTTTCGCTCCTCTTTCGCTACCCCCGCTATAACAACAATGAACTCGCCTTTGAGCTTCGACTGCTCCGCCACCCATTGAATAAGTGATGTAATTGTTCCACGTTGAACGAATTCAAACATTTTGGTTAAATCATTGGCGATTGCGGCTTCTCGGTCTCCCAGAACTTCATAGGCATCCTGCAAAAAAGCTGCCATTCGATAAGGACTCTCGTAAAAAATGAGTGTATGAGGTGCCTCTTTATCGATTTCGATGAACTTGCGCCTGGGACCAGATTTGCGTGGAGGGAAACCCCGAAAGGTGAAGCTATGTACTGGAAGCCCCGATAGCACAAGTGCCATGATTAAGGCTGTTGGCCCAGGAATCATTGTTACGTCTAGCTGGGCCGTGATAGCCCGACGCATCAGCGTGAATCCCGGATCGGAAATACCCGGAGTTCCAGCATTTGTCACCAGGGCAACAGATTTCCCCTGTTTCAGCAGATCTTCAATGTGTTGGCCTGCCCGTTGTTCGTTATGTTCATGAAATGCTATTTGGGGCTTCGAAATAGAGAAATGTTTGAGCAGCAAACCAGTCTTGCGTGTATCTTCGCTCGCAATAATATCTACTTCACGTAATGTGGAGAGTGCTCGTAGTGTAATGTCATCCAAATTCCCAATAGGTGTAGCGACCAAGTAGAGCATGTTATCGTACTTCACTTTTCATAGACTGTAGCCGTTCAAGCACCTCCGGGCGTTTTACCTTGAGCGTATGGGTACGCGGAAAATCTTGATCCGGCCAGATTGTGAAGCCTCGTATCTGTTGCTGAGAAGCAAGTTGCTTATTCGCTTGTTGCACTGCTGATTTCGCCTGATCTGGTTCATTCATCAAAAGCACACTATGCACAGTCGGTCCGCCATCTTTCTCCATCAATCCAAAGACAACTGCATCTTTGACGGCAGGGTTTGTCAGGAGCACATTCTCGATATCTTCTGGATACACGTTCAAGCCATTTGCAAGCACAATCAAGTTTTTCTTGCGTCCTTTGAGATAGAGATCTCCTTTCTCATCCCTGTATCCCAGATCACCAGTATGGTACCAACCATTTTCGAAGGCAGCAGCAGTGGCTTCAGGATTCCTCCAGTAGCCAGGCGATACATTTGGTCCCTTGACCAAGAGTTCGCCATCTTTAGCAATGCGAACCTCTACCCCGGGGATTGGCTTACCGATTGAATTATAGACGTGCTCCTTAAATGGAGTAGCAGAAACAACTGGAGAGCACTCAGTGGCCCCATATCCTTGTAACACTCGAAAGCCCATATTTTCCCAGCGCTTGTGCAGGTTTGGAGGTAGATAGGCGCCACCACTCACAAAGAAATGAAAATGCCCACCAAAGCGCTTATGCACCTGCCCGAAGAGTACATGCCGGTATCGAAATGGGAGACGTTCAGCGATACGATGAAGTACTTCCCATTGTTTTTCTTTCTTTTGTTGCCTGACTTGCCGCTCAATACCATTGAGAAAAAGTTGAAGGGCTTGTGGTACTAGAACCATACATGTGACACCCTGAGATGCAAAGAGTTTCATTATTGTATCAGGTGAAAGAGTACGCGCATATACAACACTGGCGCCAACGTAGAGTATAGCTATCTCGATCGTAAGTTCAAACATATGGCTGAGCGGCAGGATTGAAAGAGCGCGATCGTCCTTCAGAATATTCACAAATGAGACTGATGCTATAGCATCGCTCGTAATATTGAAATGACTTAACATCACACCCTTTGGCTGACCAGTTGTTCCCGATGTAAAGACAATCTCCGCCAGATCGTCACCATCGATTTCAGGTAATCCAGTCATATCCAATGATCCCTGGGGTAACATATCTATATCTATCAAAGGTGAATGAGCGTGTTTTAATCCATCATAGAGATTCTGGCTTGCGATCACATATTTTGCTTCTGTCGACTGCTCAATTTTAGAGAGGAAATCTTCCTTGGAATTGATGTCTAATGGCACGACAACAGCGCCAATGAGCATTGCGCCTAAGAATGCAACCATCCAATCTATTCGACTGGCTGACCATAAAATGAGACGGTCTCCTTTTTGAAGCCCCTTTTCATGTAAGGCTCCTGCGAAACCGTGCGCTCGTTCAAGCAGGTCGTTGTATGATAGAGAGACCATACCTCCATCACCTGCAGGTTCAATGAAAGCAACACGTGTACCATACTGAGAAACTGCTGTGCGTAATAGTTCTTGAATGGTTTTCAATAGCTTCATCTCTTTCCCTATAAAATAGAGAACCAGTCATTCATGATTTCAGCCATTTGACCTGTAAATCAGAATACTTCAACTATAGATATCAAAAAGGACTGATTCCTGTTTGTGAAGCGGAGCTTCTTCTTTTGAAATGCATTATAGATTGTGTTGGAATTCTTGACTAGTAGCGAGCATCTACTTCTTTTTTACGACACAGAAACTTGTACTCATTTTAACGACTATGTGAGTTTTCTTCCTTGTTTTGGCGAATATAATATATCATCACAATATCATTACTTATGCCGAGATTTAATTGTATAGTCAGAGACATCAAAGTAGCTACAAAAAATGTAGTTATTGCCCTATTAGATGTGAGAAGCATGTTTCGAATGTAAATGCATAAATTTTCTATTAAAGGCAATGGTACTATCATCCATTTTTCTCATCCTTAACATATCTATTCTCAACATTGAGAGGATTTTATTTAACTTAAAATCTCCATTTATACAATTAATTATTTTCTAGGAATTCTGGACTAATTTGATTGACTTCATTACTGTTATATGCTATTCTGATTACTAGAAGCTTTTTGCTTCCGATATCTCTATGCAGAGAAAATCAAGAA
>DATMNR010000516.1:0-5391 GCA_035568795.1 Ktedonobacteraceae bacterium | reverse complement strand
GAAATACTGGCAGCTATACACTGGGCACATCTGGGCCAATGGCGGCTGTCGGGGCTGCAAGTACCATTCCTTATGCAAACCCGGCCACGTATGCAAATCAACCGACTCAGGTTCAGCAGCCACCCTATACACCTGTCCCGCCTCCACCAGCCTACCAGCAAGGGAACATATATTCGCAACCACCCAGACGGCAAGGCGGGAGCAATGTAGGGCGAAATTTCCTTTTGTTCGTGATCACTATAATCCTGCTCGGGTTACTGGCTTACCTTTTATTCGGCTTCTTACTCAACCGGGGGACAGGTTCAAACACCAGCACTAGCAATGCGACACCAACGGTAACATTACCCTCCTCCAACGGCATAGGTGTTATCAAAGCATCAAATGGCGAAATGATTGGCATTAGCGATGGCACCTTCTCCTTTGATACTGCTAGTAGACAAGATGGAAATCTTAAGCAGCAGGCATCGCAAAAACTTAAGGCGGGTGACTCAAGTGGCGCTGTTGCATTATGGAATCAAGCGGTTACGAAAGAGACGAATGATGCTGAGGCACTCATTTACCTCGAGGATCAAAAAGTATTGGCTTCAGGCAATCCATATATTACAATTGTGGTAGGAACAATGCTCACTGGCGATAGCGCTACTGTCAATATTGGACGTGCTAATCTGCAAGGCGCTTATGTGGCACAAAAATCGTTCAATGATGCATCTAAGCTCAATAATAATGTACTCGTACGTTTACTTATCGCAAACGCTGGTAGTAATTCCGCAGACACAAAAACAGTTGCACAGCAAATTGTGCAACTCCCCCATGTTGATAGCACTTTTGTGGGAGTGATGGGTTGGCCATTCAGTGGCTATGCCAGTATAGCAACTAGCGCTCTGCATTCAGCGCAAATTCCCATAATTTCACAGACGGCATCCAGTGATGCGTTGACTGGAATATCTCCCTACTTTTTCAGGGTAGCCCCTACGAATCAGAGGCAGGGTATCGAAGGCGCAAAGTATTCCGAACAGACATTACACGCAACGAAGGCAGTGGTCTTTATTGACAGGAATAATATCTACGCAGAAAGCCTTGCCAATGCTTTCAGTACACAGTTCATTGCTGATGGGAACCAGGTTGTCGCAACAGAATCATACACAGTAGGGAATACCACGAATTTCTCTCAACTTTTAAGCGATGCAGCGACTCATAACCCCAATCTTATCTACTTTGCTGGGTATGCCAACGATGCGAGTCAGTTACTCAAAGATTTGCCAACATCGGGCCCACTTGCCACTGCACCAATAATGGGTGGAGATGCACTATATGAAGTAGGTGGATATGGGAGTAGTTTACGTGGAACGGCTTCACGCCTAAACTTTACCACATTTGCCTATCCCGACGAGTGGAAATTTCTGTGTAGTCAAGGGCAGTCATTCGCATGTTCTCAGCCATCGTTTTTCACCAATTACAAAGCATATTACGATCCGAACAATCAGCATACATCAGGAGCGTATGGCTTCCAACGAGCTGATGGAGATACTATTCTCTCATATGACGCAACGGTAGTAATGTTGACTGCGGTTAATAATGAACTTACAGGAACAAAGACGGCCATTACTTTGAGCGACATGCTACAAGGAATTAAAGCAATACAGGGACCCAATGCGCTCCAGGGTGTTAGTGGACAGATCTCTTTTGGATCAGATGGCAACCCAATCAACAAGTCGCTGGTTATTCTCAGGGTCGTCAACGGGGGATTCTTTACGCTGGTTTCTGTGCAACCATGCTTCCCAGTAGGGCAGTGTTAAATAGTGAGGATCTTACCTGACTGCCCTTTGTCATGCTGAGCACAGCGAAGCATCTCTCTACGCATCGCGATAGATCCTTCGTTTCACTCAGCATGACAAAGAGCCGACGCCTACATATCCTTGATTCTCATTTCTACAGTCTCGGCAGAAATTCCAGAGATTTCTACGATTTTAGAGCGACCTGCCGTGCCGCGAACAATCTGGATATCTCGTTTAGGCACTGCGAGATATTGCGCGAGCAAAGCAACTAGCGCAGTATTAGCAGCTCCATCCACAGGCGGCGCTGTAACATGCACCTTCAATCCATCCTCTTCCCATTCTATCAAGTTTTTGCTACTACGAGGAATCACGCGTACATGTATACGCACGAGTTCTACCAGCCTTTGGGAAGAGCTTGAAGCAACAGGTGTTGCATCGTAATAACCATAAACCAGCCGATGAAAAATGCTATGTCAATGACGCCAACAGGCCGTATAATACGACGAATTGGCACAATGAAAGGATCTGTTAATCGCGCCAGAAAGCGGATTATAGCATATCTTTCATCGATACGAAACCAGGAAGCAATAGCACGCACAAACATTGCAATAATGATAGCGGCTGTGCCATAGAGTATAATCCCGTAGATAATTCCCTGATCGGGTGGAATGCCAAATAACATACTACACTACTCCTGTACTGTTCGTACCTCGACAACTGTGAAACCCAGCATCTTGCGCCGAAAGATATCAGTCACATGCACTCCCTCGAGGTCTGGCAGAGTCGTAACATACTTCTGCACAAGTTCACCAAGTGGACGAGCTGCCATTAATCCGGCGACTGAGGAGAGGGCGGTGGAAGCTACACGCGTACGCGCGCGGCTAGACGTCATGCCAAGTAATGTGCCAAAGGTCAGTAACGTGAATCCAACGACCAGGTTCGTGCCGCAATTGGGATGGATAGCGAGTTGAGACTCGCCTGCCTGCAAACGGTACAGCGCTTCGTTCAGCGCCCTGCGCAGTTGACCAAGGTCCACGTCACCAAAGATGATAAAACCACGAGAACTTGAGCGAGCGCTTATACGTAAATCAGGGACATAGCCGCTGAGAATCGTGATCGTTGCATGTTCCAAAGCATGATTTTGCCGAATACGACGGCCAAACAATATATCATCGGTCTTCATGTGTTTTCTATTTCCTCTAGTACTTTTCCAGAAACAACCTCATCAGTTATTATCATTTGAGAGGTCAGATGTAAGGTATATCGGAACATACCATAGGCAAAAAACCGTCCCGAAAAAAGCCACTACTTCATTTGACGTTCGCCAAAAATCGCTCGTCCGATACGCACAATTGTTGCACCTTCTTCAATAGCTATACTATAATCGCCCGTCATACCCATCGAGAGATGTTGCCATGAACATTGTGGCAATTCTGCACGCAATTGTTCTCGCAGTATACGCAACGCACGAAATACAGGACGAACCTGTTCAGGTTCTTCGACTAAAGGCGCTATCGTCATTAAGCCATCCACGTGGATATGAGGCAGCGCCACTATCTGACGCGCTAATTCCGACGACTCTGCCAGGGGTATGCCTTCTTTGCTTGCTTCACCAGATACATTGACTTGAAGTAACACAGAAAGATTTTTCCCTTGCTCACCGGCATACCTGCTCAATGTCTGTGCGAGATGCAGGCTATCCACACTGTGTACACAATAAAACGGGTTCACTACTTTACCTGCCTTATTGCTCTGCAAGTGGCCGATCATGTGCCAGTGTAACCCCTGCGGATGAAACGCAGCGATTTTTGGAAGAGCTTCCTGTACACGATTCTCACCAAATTCAGTCACGCCTAAATTATACGCCATTTGCACAAGCTCGACAGGCATGGTTTTTGAAACAGCAACGAGTGTGATCTCTTCTGGTGCTCGACCCACTCGCAAGGCTGCTTCAGCAATCTTTGAACGCACATGGTCAATATTGGCAGCCATGTGATCTTCAGTTAAACTTTGTTCATTGTTCATGATCGTCGTACTTTTGTAACGAAACCGTAATTCTACGTTGCGATAGTATCACAGTGAATAACCTGAAACAAGGTGAAGTTTCTGGCTCTACACATTCGAAATGCCACACTCAATGACGCAAGGCCAGAATAGACGGAAAGCGTCCGGCTTTCCCTTGCTCGCCCCGATGCGAGAAAAAAAGCTCTTTTTTACAACTCGTGCATATTTCTGACGACTCGATATGATCGGGTAATACTCCTGCCATAAGCAACTGGTTACGATTCGATTCCCATAAATCGAGTCGCAAGCTAGCATGACCTTGTATGCGCTTCACATTAAATACGGCTGATTCACGTATAAGTTTGCGATAGTTTGCATCAGTTGGACCAGAATCGAATTCTTGTTGCCCCATAAAGTAACACCGCACTTCCTCGGAGACTTCGTAGCAACAAGAACCAATAGACGGACCAATTCCAGCCAGAATATTTTTGGGATTGCTGCCAAACTGCTCGCCCATTGCATGAATAGTAATGGCTGCAATACCACGAGCAGTACCACGCCAACCTGCATGGGCCAAGCCTATTACGCCCTCCACTGGATCATAGAACATCAAAGGTACACAATCGGCAGAAGACATGGCCAATGCTACACCACAATGCCTGGTGATCAGAGCATCAGCTTTGCGTCTTGGTTTCGTTGTCCAGATCAATTCGTGCTGATCGATTTGATACGAACGATGGGGCCAATCGGGCCAATCGGTGCGCCAATCATCCCATGTCTCTACACCTAATGTAGCAACCTCCGCGCCATGCACCATCCACACTGTAGCACAGGGGTACGTTTGTATTTGAAGTGCTGTAAGCGCAAGTAAACGATTGCGTATCACATTGTCAAAATCATCACCACCACTATACGAAACATTCATTCCCCGATAAGGTGTCTTGCTGTAACCTCCCAAACGTGTAAAGCTTGCATGAATCAGATCTGGAAACTGGAGAAAGTGACTAAATTGCATATAACGCGCTTTGCCATGCTGCTGCTCGATCAAGTTTGCTCCTTTATGGGTTATATCAAGGAGTATTGTAGCACAAGATTCATGCAGGGCGGGGGATTGAAAGAGGCATTAAAAGCCACCTGTGACATTACAATTTACAAATCCCCCAAAGATATTGGCAAAAAGAGGACCAATATTATTGCATTGTGGCAGCACTACATCCTGGTCAGCGTTTATTGAAGGATCATTAACTTGCGCAAGTTGACCGTAATCATGGTTGCCAGAGCCAGGACCAAGTGTAATGTGCTGTATGCCAGAACTGGGAAGAGTACGGCCAAAGTTGGCAAACGCCAAAATCTCTTGTGGACTCATATCTGTATACACTTTGCCTGCCATATCTGTAATCAATTGCTGAAAATGATCGATGATATTTGGCGCGGTCAGTTTCTGTTTAAGCGCTTGTAGTATCTCTTGTTGTCGATTTGTACGCCCAATATCGCCAACCAGATCGGCATGGCGAGAGCGTACATATTCTAACGCTTCCAGTCCATTCAAGTGTTGGGGGCCTGGTGCCAGGTAGAGACGTTTGACAGCGAAAGGATCATTAGGATTTGCGCG
>DATMNR010000515.1:0-9170 GCA_035568795.1 Ktedonobacteraceae bacterium | reverse complement strand
CCTGACACCGAGATAATCAGTGATGTGGCTCATCGAATTACATCTCTCCTTGATGAGCCACTGGATATACCTTTCTTTTCTGATGTATTTCGCTGGAAGTATGCATTGCCAACTGAAAAGGCGAACGCTGAACAACTGAATGCACTTACAATGCCTCTTGGGCTGGAATTTTGTGGGGATGCATTCGTTGGCGGGCGTGTTCATCTGGCGCTTGAACATGGAGTTGAGGTTGCGCGACAGCTTATTGGAAAAGACATAGAGAGCGATAATTAGAACCCTCTGTTCGATTCGCACATTTTAGGTATACATATTGTCTTTTCAAATTCTTTTTATAAATCCCTCATTTTACCGTCTATTAATTAGACTGAGGAATCCCACTTAAATACAATTGATGGAGTAACATTCCCTGTGCTTTGTGTCATACACAAAGGAGGAGATATTGTGCAGGTCAATGTAATCTTTGATGAATTTTTGTATCGTATCAAACAAAGAAAGTAAATAAAACCTCACACGAATAACCTCAATCTCTTAAATGTGGCATCACTTCGAGTGCGAAGCGTTCGATCTGCTCAATCCGGTCAGGCCAGCGGGGAACCATGAATTGCAGCGCGAGGTGAGCTACACCGATCTCACGGTACGTGTTGAGCGCCTCCACCAGTTGCTCAGGGGTACCACGCAAGTGACGTTCATCTTGTGAGATTGGCTCGCGCGTTACCTCGATTTGACGACAGCAGGTGAAGAGTATTTGCTCGGGGTCGCGTCCGGCTTCAGAAGCAAGGCGTTGAACGTTATCATATCCAGCCCTCAGTTCCACGGGGGAGATTTCTACGAAATAGGGGAACCAGGCATCTCCATATCTGGCCGTGCGTTTGTGCGCTTGAACGCCCTCACCACCGATCCAAATTGGGATGCGGGGCTGTTGAATTGGCTTCGGGTAGAATGCGACATCATTGAAAGTATAGTATTGTCCGTTGTAGGTGATGTGTTCTTCTGTCCACAAGCGCGAGATAATCTCTAGCTGCTCATCAGTCATGCGCCCACGATCTTTGAACGAGACACCAAGCGCAGCGAATTCTTCTTCCATCCAACCAACACCGACACCCATGGTCAGTCTGCCCCTGGAGAGTCGTTCTATAGAAGCTGCTACGCGTGTCCAGTACAATGGATGACGGTAGGGCAGCACCAATACAGCTAAGCCGAGGGTGATTTTCTCTGTACAACCCGCGAGGAAAGCCAGGCAGGTCAGTGAGTCCAGGAAGGGCTTATCAGGAGGGACAATAAACTCGTGGTCTTCGCTATAGGGATAGCTTGTATTGATCTGCCAGGGCGTGACCACGCGATCGGCTGACCAGACCGCATCAAAGCCTAACGCTTCTGCGCTGCGAGCAGCCTCCATAAGGGTATCGGGACCTGTGGCCTTGCCGGAAATGGGGAGAAAAACACCGAATTTCATGCCTGCGCTCCTTTATTATTGATGAAGTGTTTGTGAACAGTATACATCTTGCGACTATTGTGGGGGTAGTGAAAGAGATGTCCGTAATCCAGATCTATGTGTATAACGTACTTTCAGAAAAGCAACAGTAACTCCTGATAAAGATTGGATGCGATACACATGTCAACAAATTATGATCAAATGGAAGAAATCTGGGGGGTGGGAGCAGCCTATTCAGAGTATCAAATTGATGATCGAATTTGTTATACTCTGGAAGGGCAAACATACAGCGGCACGATCATCTGGGTTTGTGCGCCCACCAACACTCTGGATGAGCATTTGCCAACGCGCTATATCGTCCAACCCGATACTAGAGAAAACTCTCATGATACAGTTCTGTCCAGTAACATTGTGGCAGGCGAGGTAAAGAGGCAAGAGGCACGTACAAATCTCAAGGCGGCGGTTTCCGAGCAAGCTATCATTGACGTGCTTGCCACCTTATCCAATCCCATCTACATTCGAGAAGAAATTGATGATGAAGGCCTGCCCTTTTATGTATGGCACCTGGGGGAGTCAACGCCAGAGAAACCATTTGGCTGGTGTGTCGGAGTTGACAGGCAGTTTTCTGGTGCATTGAAGCTTGCCATTGAAAAGGCGATCAAAGGTATACAAGAGTAGTGGTGTTTGTCGCCATTGTCGCATTTGTCGCGATTGTATCGAATGTTGCAATTGTAATTAATGTACGCGAATTAGTTGGGGTCAACGATACATGGGGAACCAACTATGCGTATTTCCAATCAATTGACTGTAGTAGATGTTGAAAGGATTGCGAAGCTTTGCGGAAAAGCTCTGGGCCGCTGAACCCCTGGAATTGCCCGGAAAGAGCAAGATGAGGCTCTAGAGAAAAGAAGCCATCGTAGCCATCCACATGCAGTCGTTGTACGATTTCGGGCCACTGCGCTATACCTTCGCCCGCTGCCACAACCGTGCCATCAGCAAGCGCATCTTTGACATGCATGTAACGCAACCACGGACGCAATGCCTGGAATGCATCAGGATACGGTGTTTGTTTACACTGGATGAAATTTGCTGGATCGAAAATGGCTTGAAAGTGGGGATCGTTGATGTTTTGCAGAAGATCAACGCAACGAAAAATGGTATCGCCGTAGATATCTTTTTCGTTTTCATGAAGTAGGATGAGATTTGTATTGCGAGCTAACATGGTCAATTCGCGTAATCGGCTGAGTACCTCATTTCTCCAGGTAGCGGGATCAGCACTCTCATTCGTAGCGTTTGCATTAGCTTCTGAAGCAGGTGGATAGAAAGAGAAGATGCGAATAAAAGGAGTTTGAAAGAACTGAGCAAGCTTGATCGCTCTCCGGAAACGCTGCAGGTGCACCTCAAAAGGAGCATTTACAGGTATTTTCCCAATGGGGGAAGCAATAGCCGAAACTCCGATGCCCTGTGCGTCAAGCGCTTGCTTGATTTCCGTTATTTGCTGATCGGTCAAATCAAGCACGTTGGTATTCCAAACGCCACGCAAGTCAATAAAATGGATATCTTCACTACGTAATACTTCAATCTGATCGTTCAAATCGGCTGAGATTTCGTCAGCAAAGGCAGATAGGCGGATCATGATAACGTCACTTCCTTCTGTAAACGAGCGGATTCGTATATACTCAGGATGATCTCTACGGGTTGGCGTGCTGCATAACCATCAACAAGCGGTGTCCCATCCTCACGAATTGCACGAATCATATCAGCGATTTGCAAGGCATGGCTGCTGGCCGAAAGGGCAGCGGGATTCTGTGAGGTCGAGCCGGTATCTTCACGTTTCTTATGTTCTTGGGGAGTAACTCCATAGGAGCTAATAGATTGCTTATCATCACGCGCAAGATGAAGATAAGACAGCCTGTCGTTCTCGATCACCGCGGAGCCTTTATCACCAAAAATCTCTACGCGGGTGGTAACACCTGGATAGGCGCCTGTAGTTGCGGCGATTGTGCCGAGCGCCCCATTGGCAAAACGCAAGACCGCAACAGCAACATCTTCCGTTTCCATGTGATGCACTAACATATCGGTATACCCAAAAACGCTCTCAACAGGTCCCATAAACCACTGTAGCAGATCTATCGAATGGATTGACTGGTTCATCAACACACCTCCACCATCAAGTTTCCATGTGCCACGCCAATCCCCACTATCATAATATTCCTGTGATCTCCACCATGGAACGATTGCATTGCCAAGAACCAGCCTGCCAAAAGCCTTTTCCTCAACGAGTTCGTGGACCTGGAGAGATGCCTGGTCAAAGCGATGCTGGCTAATGACTGCAAGTTTCACCCCTGCTGCTTGCTGTACTCGCAACATCTCTTCAATCGACTCTCGAGTAATCTCCATCGGTTTCTCGACGATGACATGTCGCCCAGAACGCATCACCTGGCAGGCAAGCTCTCCGTGTAACCCGCTTGGCGTGCAAATGATGACAACATCCACCGGCTCGCTATCCAGCATGTGTTGAAGTTGTGTGTAGGGCCTGGCTCCGTATCGGCTAGCAAGTTTTTGAGCCTGTTGGGGATTGATATCAACTACAGAGACAAGTTGTGCATCTGGCAAGCTGGCAATGGCCTCTGCATGGACGGGACCAATCACTCCACACCCGACGATGCCAAAGCGAAATTTCTCAGCCATAATTCCCCAAATCCTTTTGCTATTTTATCTTCTTATTCCAAATGAAGTACTTCTATGATTTCTCTTATCTTAGCAGTTTTGCCTGACCATTGACTAGATCGAAACGTGTAAGTTAGTTGATAGTCAATAGTCTAATCCTGTCTCTCCTTAACACGCTTGTCGGCGAGGCAACGAAACAGGTTGGTGAACGCTTGATACCAGAGACGCTCTTGACTTGCCCTATCAGCACACTGTTTCGATAGCCCTGCCTTTCCCGAAAAGATTTCCCGACGAATCGGGATTGTACTCCCATGCAATCGGGAAACTCCTCCATGTATGCTCTAAGCAGAAGTTGAGTCAGTGCAAATAGGCTCAATAGGAAAGGGAGCCAGCCAATGTGGCTTGACTCATCAAGGCATTAGAGCGCAGGAGATTCCTGCAAGGAGGTAATAACGTATGTCAACGTGTAGGAATGCAAAATAATCGTATTGTTACTGAAAGTTCATCATACAGGAGGCACAAACTACCATGTCAGCCATGCATACTTCTCACACGACCATTACCGGCAGCTCGGATAAGCCAGCAGCACAGAAGAATGCTTCGCACGGCCTGCGCAATGCTGGCATCTTCACGATGGCAGTTACTGGACCCTATGCAATTCTGTTTCTTATTGCCCTCTTTCTCTCGGTAGCTCTAACGGGGAATGCGTTCTTTCCCGACCTCACGACGAGTGCAGGGCTGGACTACGCTGGTCACTTTCCCACGGCGGTGCTTATTGGCTATATAGGCGAATCCCTGGAGCAAGTTGCCCTGTTCGTCTCGTTCGTAGCGGTCTTTGCTATACTCCGGAAACGCTGGCCTGTCTGGGCAAACCTACTCCTCATCGTTGGGGCCTGGCAGATGATTCTCGGCTTGACGAAGTCCTTCACATCTGTCTATATGGTCAACAGTCTCGGTGCCTCGTATCTTGCGGCCAATGCTGTTGGTAAAGCAGCACTCTTGCCGTTAGGCGGAGTTGTAGCTGGACTAAGGCAAGGACTCCAAGATATGGATACCTATGGGCTGATTGTCGCCCTGGTACTTCTCGCACTTTTGCCTAAAGCGACGGGTTTGCCGCGCTGGGTTCGTTGGCTCAGCGTGGCAATGTCTGTGGCATGGCTTCTCCCCTTTGGCCCTATTGGCTTCTTCATCACCACTTTGCTCATCCCTTTCTGGGCATTCTTGCTTGGACGCTGGTTGCTGAAGCAAGCTGATGGAGTTCCGGTAGAAGCCTTCGAGAAGGTGACGGCTGCCAACGTCTAGTCTGTATGCAAACTGGCTCGGAGCAGTAGATCTGTGGATCACCTTCTCTGAGCCGATTCACCGCTTCATCCAGTATAAGGATGAACAGGGACAAGTGAAGCGCGTAAAATGGAAAAGGTGCATCTATGGGGCGTGCCAGTGGCAGAAAGCTCTGACCGGGAGGAGATCATGTATGGCCCGACAAGCCGCTATTACCAGGCAAGGTGTACATGCTGACGGGAATGACCAGCAAGGCACCCATTCATCTGGTCGCAAGAGCTTGCTGATCAGAGCGGGATGGCTAAGCGTGGTTGTTCCTGCTATAGTGCTCTTCATCGTCGCTCTTCCGCTGCGCTATACACAGCTGACCCACCCGGTGGGCTTTCTCCGTGTGAGCCTGGAGCACATGGGCCTCCCCCTCGGCTTCTACGCTGTGGGCACACTACTGCTTGAGATTATCTTTGTGGGAACCTATTGTGCCACTGCCGGACTGCTCTTCTGGCGCAAATCCTCCGATTGGATGGCGCTGCTTGTCGGGCTGTTCCTCGTAGTGTTCGGTCTGAACTTTCCCCCGTCCCTACAACTACTTGCTGACCGGCAGCCTATCGTTGATCTCTTCGTGACGCTTTTGGGGGCCTTGACCTATATCTGTATGGATGGCCTCTTCTTTCTCTTTCCAGATGGACGCTTCGTTCCCCGCTGGACGTGGCTCATGCTCGTCGTTGTCGCTATCCTGGAGATCCCATTCAATCTGCCTCCCAGTTCACCCTTCTCGATCGGGCATTGGAACTCCTTACTCGTTGTATCAATCGCGGTGAGCGAGTTTGTCGTGCCGGTCTGGGCACAAATCTATCGTTACAGGCGCATTTCCAATTCTACGCAGCGCCAACAGACGAAGTGGGTAGTATATGGTGTGAGTGTTGCGCTGATCACCATAATCGCTGTTCGCGGTATCGCTGGACTGCTTTTTCCAGAGATTGGTCAGAACAGCAGCTTCGACAATGTCGCCGACAATCCGGTTTTCTATACGC
This sequence comes from Ktedonobacteraceae bacterium, assembly GCA_035568795.1. GTDB lineage: Bacteria > Chloroflexota > Ktedonobacteria > Ktedonobacterales > Ktedonobacteraceae > DATMNR01. The sequence goes on along the minus strand of DATMNR010000515.1, from coordinate 2,756 downwards.
TGATGTTGCTCATTTTATTGCTCATTCCGCTTTCATTTGGCATCGCTATCCTGCGCTCCCACCTGTGGGATATCGACATTATCATCAACCGCACGCTGGTCTATGGCAGCCTGACCACTCTACTAGCCCTGCTGTACTTTGGTCTCATCTTTGCGTTGCAATCGCTGTTCCAGGGGCTTTTCCATCTGAATTACGCTGTCGCTATCGTGGTCTCGACACTCGTCATTGCGGCACTGTTCCAACCTTTGCACCATCGTATTCAACGGTTCATTGATCGTCGCTTCTATCGCAACAAGTATGACGCTGTCAAAACGTTGGAGGCGTTCAACTCAACCCTCAGGAATGAAGTGGACGTAGACCTGTTGCGTGAGCACTTGCTCAACGTCGTGCAAGAGACGATGCAGCCAGCGCATGTCTCGCTGTGGTTGCGCTCACCTCGACGACACACCGAGGAACCAAGCCGCCTGGAAAAGCCCAATAGGATGGAAGAGGGGTTTTGAAGTCAGGCAGTTCGTAACGATTGCGAGACGATTATATGGTAATATTTGGGGGAGAACGAGGATACGGACAGCCATTTCTTCCCTATCATCTGCTGCTGCCGTAGATCCGTACAGCTGAAGAGCCGATCACCTGAAGAGGGAAAGATGTATGAACCTGGTTGATTCTGAACAAAAGAGCGGAAGCGGATCGGTTGTCTCCAACGCTGTGAATGCACACGTGGGGGAGCGCTGGCTGATTCCTATACGCATAGTGATCATCATTGTGGCTGTGCTAGCTCTAGTGGTCTTTTTCGTCGGCGTCTTGCTCAATTTCGCGCAAATTCGCTCCGTGTGTACTCCTCTATCCTGTGCCGAAGGGCAGCTAACTCCAGAAAGCGCACAGGTCCTGCAGGCACTGGGTCTTTCTCTCGATGCCTATGCAATCATGAATGTCGTCTTCCTTGTCGTCCAGGCACTGGTGTTTTACCTCCTCGCTGCAGTCATCTTCTGGCAGAGGCCCGATGAATGGCTCACGGTGATTGTCGTTACATTCTTCCTGGCGGCACCAACAAACGCTCTCTTTCAGCCTGTGACAGCTGTGCCCTCTGTCTTTCAGGATGCGTTCGCGGGTGTGCAATATCTTGGCATTGCTACGTTTATCCTGATCGGCTTTCTCTTCCCTAATGGCCACTTTGTTCCCCGCTGGACATCTCCACTCGCCGCTTGCTTACTCTTGATCATAGGGCTCCAGACGTTCTTTCCTGAAATCGCATGGCCGAATGGGTCTATTGGGCTTATTGGCACCCTTGTTCTCCTTGCCTTCGCGCAAATTTACCGGTATCGCAAGGTATCCAGTCGAGAGCAACGGCAGCAGACCAAGTGGTTCGTGCTCGGCTTGACAGGAACAGCCCTGATCAATGTCGCCTACCATCTCCTTCCACTGTTCTTCCCACTACTTGCCCAACAAAACACACTATATGCTTTCATCAGCAGCACTATCTCGGACTTCAGCTATCTTCTCATCCCTCTGACCATTGGCTTCGCTATCCTGCGCTACAAGTTGTGGGACATCGACTTCATCATCAATCGCACGCTGGTCTATGGCATACTCACCGTGAGTATCGTCGGTCTCTATGTCCTGGTGGTCGTCTCGTTTAGTACGCTCCTGCGAGGACAGGGTAATCTCTTCATTTCCCTGCTGGCAACTGGCATCATTGCAGTCCTCTTCCAGCCGTTGCGCCTGCGTCTCCAACGCGCCGTGAACCACCTGATGTTTGGGGAGCGTGATAATCCCTATCATGTCATCTCGCACCTGGGGCAGCGCCTGGAAACAACGCTGGTGCCTGAAGCAGTGCTGCCCATGATTGTGGAGACCGTTACCCAGGCGCTCAAGCTGCCCTATGCAGCCATCACCTTGAAGCAGGGCGACGAATTCATGATCGTGGCCTACCACGGCGAAGCGGGAGAAATTGCCCTCACCTTACCACTGGTTTACCAGGCTGAGACCATCGGCCAACTGCTCCTAGCTCCTCGCGCTAGAGGAGAAAGCTTTACCTCTGCCGACCGCAGCTTGCTTGATGACCTTGCGCGACAGGCTGGCATAGCCGCACACGCCGTGCGGCTCACGACCGAACTGCAACGGGCACGCGAGCGCCTCGTGACTTGCACGATGGCTTGGGACCGACACTGGCCGCCCTCAACCTCCAGGCAGGAGCCGTACGAACGTTGATCCCACAAGATCCGGATGAGGCAACAGCCCTGGTGACTGAGTGGCGCTCGACTTTGCGATCAGTAATCGCCGACATCCGCCGCCTGGTCTATGACTTGCGCCCGCCCGCGCTCGATGAACTGGGACTCATCGGAGCAATCCGCGAACAGGCTACTCAGTACAGCACGTATGCCGGGACGAATGGCGTGCAGATGCTGATGGACGCGCCAGATCACCTCCCAGCTTTGCCTGCGGCGGTCGAGGTAGCCGCCTATCGCATTGCCCAGGAGGCACTTGCCAATGTTGCACGCCATGCGCAAGCCCGCACCTGCCGTATCCATCTCTGGCTCGACAATGCTCTACATCTCTCGATCATTGATGATGGGATCGGTCTGCCGGAAAAACACCGATCAGGCGTGGGACTGCTCTCGATGCGTGAGCGTGCCGAAGAACTTGGTGGGTCATGCAGCATCGCGTCTACTGGATCCCTGGGAACCTGCGTCTCTGCTCTGCTGCCTTTCCCAAAGGACTTCCTCACAGACCACCTGGGCAAGGTACGATCCATACAG
>DATMNR010000514.1:0-9894 GCA_035568795.1 Ktedonobacteraceae bacterium | reverse complement strand
CTTCCCCGCCCTTCTTTAAAGAGCTGAACCATCTGTAGGATAGATGCTCGCAGATTAGTGGCATCTGGAAACCAGAGTTTTCCAGAGAACCAGCGCATAAGATCCAGTTCACGAGCCGCTTCGGAGAAGAGGTGATGTGGTACGCATGCCAGGTGAGGGCAACTCCCTCCGAGGAATGGCCAGCGATCAACGATAAGCTGTCTTCCGCCTCTTGCACGTAGAAAGCCTGAGCCGAAACGGCCTCCTGCTCCACCTCCAACAAAGATTGCATCATACTTCCTTTTGTCCTCACGATGGACGTTATAGATTGGCTCGCTCTTCTGCTCAAAATCCGCTATAAGATGTCTCCATTGAATATTCGTGGTATTGGTGGTGGTGATATCCACAAGCATGTCTCCTATAGATCGAAGCACCGGGACAAGTCTGTTGACTTGAATTCACGTTGGTGCGTCCGAAGTGGGTCAAAACGACGGATCAACGCGACGTGTTCGGGCGTGGGGAGTGGCACAATGCTCACCTCCGACGCGATCACCGGTTCGAATTCGGTGTTGTCTAGCACGTCCTGGACGCTAGTGTCAGGATAAAGCGCACGCAGGCGTAAGACGTGCGTGACAGGATCAAAATCGAATACGCCTAATTCGGTCACGACCCAATCCGGGCCTCCCCCGCGCAAGCCCAGGGCCTGGCGGGAGATACCATCGCGTGAGACGTGGCCAATGGAAGAGATAAAATCAATATGCTTTACGAAACGAAACTGGCGTTTTCCAGCCTTATTAGTGAGAGCGCGATGTCCTGTAGTCCAGATGGTAATGTGCTGGACGTCACCAGAAAGGTTACAACCACCACCGCTGCCGGGTAGTTTGACTCGTGGGATATCTGGATCGCCAATGGCAGTGACGTTCAAATTACCATGGCGATCGACCTGTACGCCCGAGAGGAACATGCGGCCCATGTCACCACGAGCTGCTATATCGAATAAGTCACTTATTCCGATGGCCATGACACTCCCTTGTTCGAGAGACCAGTCATTCGAGGTTGGGGGTAGAAAAGGCGGGTCGGGGTTGATGCCATATGTAGCGCCCTCGACATGCACCATGTGAGAAGCATGGGTTCGTTTTGCGAGGAGCATAGCGAGTGTCGGAACGGGTGAACCATAGCCGTGGAACACTAATTCGCCATCCTGAATTGTACGAGCGGCCTGGTAGATCATTACTTCAGTGAGTGTAGCATAGGTGATTTGTTCCGCGTTCATGCAATGGCTCCTTCTGGTGCTGTGAAGAGCGCGCGCCAGGCATCATCGCCATCTTTCCAGCTTTCCAGCTTCTGTAGTTTTGCTGAACCACCAATGAGAGAAAGATACTCGCCATGGCTTGCTGGTCCAAATACATATTGTGCAAGGTATTCATTCCTAAACGTATCAGGTCCTGCTTGAGCTGCGTGGTAGTAGCTGGTTAGATGCGAGCGGTCATAGGCATAGAAGGGGTAGCACGAGGTGGGATGAGCGCCATAAGGAGCTTCAACAACAGACTCAACCCAGAAGTAGGGTACATTCGGCTCCATCGAGCGCAGTTCGTCAGTTGAAACAATCTTTTCAACAGAGGCAATGACATGTTTAGAGGCTCTGATAAAAAAGAGGTCTGCTACCAGTGGGGGTAATATCTTCAAGTTGCCTTGAGCATCACCATATTGTACATGAATAATAGCGACGTCTGGAGCAAGTGCAGGCACAAGCACAAGTGGCAGGTCCGTGAAGGGGCAGGTCATGGTTTTGTACTCTGGATGCAGTCGTAAGAAATCGGTACCCTGCACGCTTCTCACCGGCAGAAATGGCACACCGTACTCAGCGGCGCGCAATTGCTGGATGATAGTATGGCAACAGGTATCATGCACCTGGACTCGCCCGCTTTCACAAGCGCGACGAAAGTTTGGCGCCATGCCAAAATCCTGCTCGAAGCCTACATATGATTCCTCAATAATATCAATGACACCAGCGCTACAGAGAAGGTCTACATCGACACCATGTGCTGTGCCTACCGCGTGCAGGTTACGTCGTCCCTGGCGCACCAATTCGCGCAGCAAGGCCATTGGCTCGCGCCATGATAATCCACCGCCAATGGCAATCGTCATGCCATCTTGCACGATTGATGCCGCTTCGGCTAGCGACATTCTCTTATTCTCTGAAGTAAAGACCGCCATAAATTTTCCTCGCCTTTTTGCAACTCAGCAGGATACGATACTATACATGAACTAGTACATGGGACAATCGAATATTCATCCAGTGACGATAATGCAATGAAACAAAATAGGAGGGGTTTTGTAAAACGACGGAAGGCCGATAAATCGGCGGTGGGCACGATAAATCGGCCCCTACGGAAATTCCGGTTGTTTTGTTATAAGGCATAATTGCGTTCCTATTTGATTATCCAGCCGCCGTCTATTACGAGCATGTGGCCTGTTACATAATCGGCTTCATCCGAAGCAAGGTAGACTGCCGCGGATGCAATATCTTCTGGTTGACCAACACGTCCCCAGGGAGTCATGTCGAGGACTTGCTGGCGTAGTTCTGGAACGTCCAGTCTCCAGCGAGTCATACCTGTCTCAACCATGCCAGGACAAATAGCATTGACCCGAATGTGGTTGGGAGCATAGTCCAGTGCTAACGCGCGTGTAAATGAGACAACCGCGCCCTTTGAAGCGTTGTACGCGGCACGTCCTGGGAACGGAACAAACCCAGCAGCAGATGCAATATTGACGATAGCGCCACTACCTTGCTCTAACATTCTTTTGATTGCGGCGCTGGCAACACGAAACACCCCGTTCACGTTGACAGCCATCACGCGTTCCCATTCCTCATCTGGTGTTAAGTGGGCGAGAGTAGCTTCGCGCGAGCCTGAAATCCCTGCATTGTTCACCACGATATCAATACGTCCCCAGTGAGTGATCGCAGCTTCGATCATGCGCTCTGCATCTGCCCGCACAGATACGTCACCTACAACAAAACTACCCCAGGGTGACTGCAAATTGCTGTTTGTAGCAGGATTGTCCCACTCAGGTCGCTTGGTAGCCAGAGCCTCATCTATCAATGCCTCTGTTTCACGTAATCCTTCCTCAGCGAGATCACTGAGCACCAGTAAAGCGCCTTCGAGAGCGAAGCGACGGGCTATGCCACGTCCTATACCTGAACCAGCACCAGTTATCAATGCAACTTTATTTGCGAGACGCATACACAATTTCCTTATTCACAGAATAACTAAGCGCACCTGTCTATTCTTAGCGATTATCGGGCTACAATGCATGTAGATTCAAATATCAGCCCTGTGGATTGAGCACTACAAGGCGCAACTCGGTCATTTCCTCAATGGCGTAATGCGGCCCCTCACGACCCATACCGCTATGCTTTACCCCACCATAAGGCATCTGACCTGCACGATAGAAAGAAGTATCGTTGATCATTACTCCACCGACATGCAAGCCGCGTGCAGCTTCCATAGCTACGGAAATCGAGCCAGTGAAGATGCCTGCTTGCAGTCCGAATTCGGTGTCGTTAGCGATTCTCAGAGCCTCTTCAAGCGTCTCGTAGGTTTGTACAACAACAATCGGGGCAAAGGTTTCCTGGCAAACGACACGCATATGTTGCTGTACATTCGTCAGTACAGCCGGGCTGAGGAAAGCCCCATTGCGCTGTCCACCTGTAAGCAGCGTTGCACCCTGTTCAACTGCCTCATGGATCCAGGACTCTGCGCGTTTTGCCTCATTCTCGGCGATCATTGGCCCGATATCAGTTGCCGGGTCTTTGGGGTCGCCTATACGCAGTCCTTCGGTCACACTTACTATCTTTGCTGCAAACTCCTCGGCAATGGCGCGCTGGACCAGGATGCGCTGCACAGAGAGACAAACCTGGCCCGAGTAGGAAAAGCCTTTCAAGGCACATTGGGTAGCAGCGTTGGTGGCGTTCGCATCTTCATGCACGATCACTGCTGAATTAGAGCCAAGTTCCAATGTGCAACGACGCAGCCCAATGGTGCGTTTGAGCGCTTCTCCGACGGGCATCGAACCTGTGAAGGTATAGAAGCCGATGCGTGAATCGTTTAACAGAGCCTGTCCAACGCTATCTCCTGGTCCGACCACGAAGTTCAGCCAGCCTGGAGGTAGCCCGGCTTCAGTCAGTATCGCGCATAGTTTGGCTGATACCACCGGTGTATAGGATGCAGGCTTAAGTATAACCGCGTTGCCAGCAGCAAGCGCTGGAGCAACTTTATGAGCGACAAGGTTGAGTGGAAAATTAAATGGAGTAATTGCACACACTACTCCCACGGGGACGCGTATGGTGAAGGCTAATCTATTTTCAGAGCCAGGAGTTGCTTCTAGTGGCACCATCTCACCATGGACGCGTTTGGCTTCTTCGGCTGCCCAGGTAAAAGTATCGGCGGCGCGATCTGCTTCGGCACGAGCATCACGCAATGGCTTACCTGCCTCGTATGCCATTGTAAGCGCCAGATCGTCAATGCGCGAGCGAATGAGTCCGGCGGCTCGCGTCAGTATCTCATAGCGTTGTGTCGCTGTCAGCGGTTTATTGGCGAAGGCGTGACTCGCTGCTGTAATTGCTGCATTCACTTCTTTCGCTCCTGCCTGACTGACAGTAGCCCAGGGATCTCCAGTGGCCTTGTCTGTTACGGTTAAATAGTTGCCTGTATCCCAAGATTCACCATTGATCCAGAGAGGATAAAGATCCATTTGTAACCATCCATATCTCGGTTTCGGTGGGACGTGCGATCACGAGTAATTGTCGCTAAATAGCAGTCAATCCACCATCAATAACCAGGCACATGCCTGTCGCATACGAGCTATCTTCCGAAGCTAAGAATAGTACAGAACGCGCAATTTCAGCAGGTTGCCCAAAACGGCCAAGAGGGTAGCGACTCAGCCTTTGGGCCAATCTTTCTGGTGTATCATTCTCAATCAGCCGCTGGCCCAGTGGAGTCATAGAAGTGCCTGGAGCGATACAATTTACACGGATGCCATGCTGTGCAAAATCCGCGGCCATTGAACGTGTCAAGCTGATAATCGCACCCTTTGCAGCACTGTAGGCGGACATGTGTTGTAGTCCAACGAGGCCGGCAACCGATGAAACGTTGATGACCACTCCACCTTGCCCACTGCTGATCATAGCCGGAACTGCGTACTTCGAACACAAATATGCACCACGCACATGCACAGCGAACGTGCGATCCCAGGTAGCTTCATCGGACTCGATGACTGTGCCGAAGGATTCAATACCAGCATTGTTAAATAAAATATCAATATGCTCGAAAGCACTGAGCGTTGATTGAACCATTGCTTCGACGCTGGTGGCAGAACTGACATCGGTTTTCACCCAGACGGCACGACCACCTTCCTTGTTGATTGATTCAGCTACGGCAGCAGCTGCCTCGCCATTGATATCAGCAAGCATCACCTCTGCGCCTTCGCTGGCGAATAAGCGTGCAGTGACTTCACCGAAACCGGAGCCACCCCCGGTGATAATTGCTACTTTGTCTTTCAATCGCATGATACATCCTCAGTTACAGCAAGGGCAGAGACCAACACCGTGTTCTCCTTCCCAGGGGTGTGGAACGGGTTCTTTATCAGGCATTACTTCAGCCTTACTGCTGCCACATTTTGAGCATACCCATTCTTCTGGTGGGCGCGTTCCAGCCAGAACTAATCCCTGGAACTTGTGTCCACATTCTGGGCATTCCAATGTTAAAATGGGCATCACACTTCTCCTGATATGATTATCCATTAGTATCCGATTGATAACGCCTTCTGAATAGTTGACGCTATCAATCGGGTACCTAAAACACACTACATCAGGCTGTTACTGGAGTTCGGGCCAGTTCACTACGAACGATTTGAGTACCGGCTGCGAGGGCATGCAGCTTGTCGATAGCGATGTATCGTTGGAGCAAGATCAGACCACAGTCAGTGCTAAGACCAAGTTGATCAGCAGGTACAAACTGCAAAATTTGACGAATGCGGTCAGCTACTTCTTCTGCAGTTTCAGTTATCGTGCTCTTCACATCGATCACGCCAGCCCAGAACTGCAAGTGTTTGGGCAGTGGGTGCTGTGCGAGTACAGTGCCGAGACCACTCAAATCACGACGTCGTCCACCAATTTCCAGATTCAGCACGTCCATCTTGGCTTGGTAAGCTGTTGGGATAACAAATGTGCTATCACCAGGAGTTGGTCCCTTGCGCTGTGTGAGGTCAAAAATCTCACCAGCATCTGCTGTTTGATCAGGCATATAGGCTGGAGTGCCGCCCCAGTTGCCCCAGCAAATGTGGCAGACGATCTTAGCGTTCTTCACACCTTCAACGGCGCGGTCGAAAGCCTCAATAGCCCAATCCTCGAAGCCATAGGGCCAGGTAAATTCATCGAGCTGAATGAAATCAACGCCGAGGGAATCTACTTCGAGAATATCTTCGTTGATAGCTTTGGCAATATCCATTGCCCGATCACGGCTAGATTTGTAGTGCAGGTCATTGGTAGCCTGAGCAAACACCTGAATGCCTGTATATTGTACCTTTGTGGGTTTGTTCGTAGCTTTCTTGAGCGCTTTGGCTTGCTCCACCATTATCGCTCCTCGCCGCTTGACTTCCTGGGTTAACGTAGCAGCATGTAAGCGACTATAAATAGGAAAGCCCAGGTAACCACCTTTAAGGTCATACCCCAAGCGCTTGTAGTAGTAGTAGAGCGCCTGATCGGCATAGTTATCGCCCTGCACACGTCCATCGGTAATGATGTCTAGCCCGGCCGACTCCTGATCGTCGGCTAAAGCGGATATAACGTCTTCAAGAGCTTCACGCTCGAGAGAATCTGGGGGGTGTTGATCACCTGTAAAGAACCTTGCGAAGTTTGCATCCCACCAACGAGGATTTGGGTAGTTTCCAACCATGCTTGTGGGGAGCATGGTTTCCTGGCCGCGAATTAACATAGGTGCCTCCAAATGTTCAAGGTAGTTCTCGTACCTTACAATAACGTCTTTGTTTTGTGACTAACCAACGCAGCTAAATGGGAATTACACTAATGAGGTACATATTCGATCTTACCAGGTGAACTTTCACCTCCTTTCCACTCTATAGAGCTAGCTTGTTGCCTACAAGCCATAAAACCCGGCTACTCGTCCGCTCGACACATGTACTGACGGGTGGGTCAGCAGTGCTTCGAGCACACTTGGGCCATCAAAACGCTTCAAGTCATATTGACAAACAATGGTCACTCCTGGATACTTGTCCACTAGCGGGTTGAGGAGTGCTTCGTATTGCATCATGCTCTCAGCGCCTGGCGTATCTGGTAGCGACCATGTCATCTCCCCTGTTAATAATACTCGATCATGCCCTGCAGCATATGCACCCAAAATAGCTGATTCTATGAATGCCAGCATGCGTTGGGCCTCAAATCGGCCTGTCAGTAAGTAGGCTTCTGTAGGTGGGAGTATCTTTAACACTCCGCGTGAGATGAGATCGTCCACGGGAAACCCTTCAGCACTCAATAGCTCCTTTAGGCGTTCCGGGGGTGTGCTGTCCTGAATGTAAAGCACCGGGACACCAGCACGAAGATTTTCTAAAAGGTATGGGTGCATCATTTGCCATTGTTCTTCATAGTTTGCAAAGAACATGCAGATATGCCGTTCTACTGAAAGTGGATCAGAATACGTTTCGCTTTCTGGCTCCTGAACATCGAGCTGTAGATCGATTTTTTGCATGAACGCCAGTAAATCTTCTTTCAAAAAGCGCCGCTCATTACGCCCACCCACGCGAAAACAGCGTAATGTGCCATTGTTGGTCCAGCGGCGTAATGATGTTTCACTGACTTGCAAGAACTCAGCCGCTTCTGTTATTGTCAAGAATCTCTGTTTTTCAGGCATCTTAGATATTTCTTCTTTATTCAATATTGAACTTTATTGATCTTTACTTAACAAGAGTACTATCCTTCTTTTTAAAAGTCAAGCTTTCGTAAGCTTAGATATACTCTTAACTCTATTCGCGGGCCTGCGGCCCGAAAGATACATATGGAAGCGAGGGACACCCTCGCGCACCCGGCAAAGGGCTTTGCCCTCTGCACTCCTGGTATCTTGACTGGCATTTTGAGTATGAGCGATCTCGCGCACCCGGCAAAGGGCTTTGCCCTCTGCACTCCTACTATTTATTCCTGAAGGCCTCAGGCCTGCATTGAGGAGAGAATGTGAGCGAGTACACCTCCCGCCCATTCAGGACCTCTGTACTGGCGATGTATGAGCGGATGTTAGTTCTAAACCTTAGATGCACTCGATATCGATAATCCATTACAACTGCCCTGAATTAAGGTCGCGATGGAGAGTTAGAACAGAGTGTGATTGGCTCTCCATCGCTTGAGGCTAGAGGAGCTACAACCCCTCGCGTACCATTTTGACTCCGTCACCCATTGCTTTCAATTTGGCTGCTGCAACTGTGCGACTCATGTAACCCAGCCCACAATCGGGCATGACCAATAGTCGTTCAGGTGGTACTATGCCAGCATCCAGCACCCTTCTAATACGATTAGCAACTTCCTCCGGCTTCTCGACGTTGGGTTCTTTCACGTCGATGAAACCGAGTCCAAGCACTTTGTTACGAGGAAGGCGCTCTCGAAGGAAAAGATGCCATTCGACAAAGGCAAAAGGTGCATATTGGCATCGCAGTCGACACCGAGCGGGCGCTCCTGACACCTGTCATTCGCAATGCTCATCAACTGAACGTTACAGCTATTTCGCGTGAGTTAAGGCGTCTCACGCTCGCAGCTCGCCAGGAAACGCTGATGCCTGACGAGTTAGCTGGCGCAACTTTTACTATTTCAAACCTGGGAATGTACGATATCGACACATTTCATGCTATCATTGTGCCAGGGCAAAGCGCCATACTGGCTGTTGGCAAGGTAACAAAGCGAGGAGTGGTTATTGAAGATGGCGATGAGGCACGGCTAGAAATACGACCTGTGATGAAAGTTTCGTTATCTGCGGATCATCGAGTCCTGGATGGCGTAGGTGCGAGTCGTTTCCTGCATCAACTTAAAGTGTTTATGGAAAATCCTTATCTTTTATTGTGAGAGTTGTGGATTTCGTCATAAAAGCGGTAGCCGATCATCTTATACACAAGCTTTGAGGCCAGGAAATCCGCTCGAGTCTGTCCCTCCATAGGGCAAAGTTCGACCACATCCATGCCTACGACGGTTGTACGGCTGCAAATTTCACGAAACAGATCAAGCAATTGATACCAATGCAGCCCACCGGGTTCAGGTGTTCCCACGGCTGGCATCTCACTGGGATCCAGAGCATCGAGGTCAATAGTCACATAGGTATGTTTACTGAGGCGCTCCCACGGAATGATGGCAGTTTCTTGAGCAAGTTGATAGCCCCAAACGATTTTGATATCCGGGGAAGTTTTCATAAACTGAGCTTCTTCCGGGCTGAAACTACGAATGCCGATTTCCAGAAGCGGTATTCCCAAGTCCACTACGCGCCGCTCGACTGATGCGTGCGATAGTGTTGTACCCTCGTACTCATGACGTAAATCGCCATGCGCGTCGATATGGACAACAGTCAAATCAGGGAAATATTCATGCACAACAGCGATAGGAGGAGCTGAAATAGAATGCTCACCGCCGAGAATAAAGGGGAGTTGTCCACGTTCTAACACTTCACGTACAGCATCACCAGTTGATTTGAGTGCGGTAGCATGATCCATACCAAGATAGTCTAATGGCGTGCGAGTATACACACCAATTTCGATGGGGCACCAATCGAGTTCCTCGTCGTAGAGTTCCATCTGGCTCGAAGCGTTGAGAATCGCTTGTGGCCCATGTTTGGTGCCTTTTATATAGCAAACGCTATATTCCAA
>DATMNR010000513.1:0-5817 GCA_035568795.1 Ktedonobacteraceae bacterium | reverse complement strand
ACGGCTACACGTGCTTTCCCTGAGTATACCAGATGGGACTGGTCCACTTGGCTAGACCGCTTTTCCCAACAGAGTCATGTATCGCGCCCAGCGCCGATGTATCGGCCTTCCGTGGCATTCGCGATATCTCGCTTTATTTGCCTAAACTTCATTACGTCTTGTTAATGCGTGAAAAACCCACTCCTGGACTAATCATAACGTCGTAGAAGGATAGACCTTACTTATACCTGTTATAAGTGATGCAATTGATACAGATACTGCTGGCGAAGTCGACTTTTGAAGGGGCGTTCTATTTTTCTCAAGCATGAAAGGTAGTTCATTTTCCCCACCGAGAGGAGAAAAGTGACCTTTTTTATAGCATCTCTCCCCACTTTTTGACTTCGCCAGCAGTATCTGATACAAACGTTACAAGTTACAGCATAGTCCAGGGTCAAAACTCTCCCTCTCTCATGAAAACGCGCTCAATCCAGTGATTGCCTGACCAATCACGAGTGTGTGGATATCGTCAGTACCCTCATATGTATAGACAGATTCCAAATTATTCGAGTGGCGGCTAATCGGATATTCAAGTGTAATACCGTTAGCTCCCAATACGGAGCGAGCCTCACGTGCAGTTTTAAGTGCCTCACGTACATTATTGCGCTTTGCAATCGAAATCTGCACAGGATGTAACTTTCCCTCATCCTTGTTACGTCCAAGTTGCAATGCCAGTAATTGCGCCTTTACCAGTTCTGTCGCCATAATTGCCAGCTTCTGCTGAACGAGTTGGAAACTTCCAATGGGACGATTAAACTGAATACGAGTTTTGGCATAATCTAGCGCCACTTCGTAACATGCTCTGGCTGCACCTGTCGCTCCCCATGCAATTCCATAGCGCGCCTCATCCAGGCAAGAGAGAGGACCACGTAGACCCCGAATATTTGGCAACATGTTTTCAACAGGTATGTGACAGTCCTCAAAATGTAACTCAGAGGTAACAGACGCCCTCAATGAAAGTTTATGATGCACATCGCTCGTAGTAAAGCCTGGAGTTCCTCGCTCTACCAAAAAGCCGCGAATCCCATCTTCAGTTCGTGCCCAGACGACTGCAAGATCTGCAATACCACCGTTGGTGATCCACATCTTCGTGCCATTTAGGACGAATGAATCACCATCACGTCGAGCTGTGGTACGCATGCTACTAGGATCACTCCCGGAATCGGGTTCAGTGAGTCCAAAACATCCGATCACCTCACCTAGAGCCATACGTGGTAGCCATCGTTGCTTTTGCTCCTCGGAACCATATGCCCAGATAGGAAACATAGCTAACGAGCCTTGTACAGATACAAAAGAGCGCAAACCACTATCACCCGCTTCCAATTCCTGACAGGCGAGGCCATAGCAGACGGCGCTTAAACCTGCGCAACCATACCCTTCTAGATGCATGCCCAACAATCCTAACCCAGCAATTTCGGGAATAAGTTCACGTGGAAAAGTACCGGCTTCAAAGTGCTCTCCAATAATCGGCAGAACGCGCTCGTTGACGAACTTTCGCACAGTATCACGCACCATGCGCTCTTCTTCTGAGAGTAGGGAGTCAATGTTATAAAGATCGTTAGCCAATGGCATTTGTACCTGGCGATGAGTTGTTGTTTCTGTCATAATATCGGAGTTCCCTCTCAATTTGTTAAAAATTCATTATTTGCCTTCAAATGATCATTATAGTATATTCAGGTGAAGTTACCCAAATATTACAGTCTATTCCCAGGGCTTTCCAATGCTCGCCAAAACGGGGATTGCAAAGGGCGGCTAGCCCTTTGCCGGAGCGCGAGGTGTCCTCGCACCCTCCTCTTCTCCCAGCCACCGCAGGTGGCAAAAGAGAGAAATGGAAAGCCCTGAGTCTAATCCCTTGCATTATGCTACTTGTAAGCATATCATGATACTTAGATCAAATATGCGTCTATGTATGGAGGTTAATATGATAGTCGTAACTACTGAGGGGATCTCACACTTTCGCATTGTCGAAACAAAAGGACAGGTCTTCGGATTAGTCGTGCGCAGCCGGGGATTAGGAGGAAACATCATGGCCGGTCTTCGCTCACTGGGAGGTGGCGAGATTACCGAGTATACTCAATTGCTCGAAGAAGCCAGGCGCCATGCCGTTGATCGGATGGTTCAAAATGCTACGACCATGGGTGCTAATGCGATTGTACGTATGCAGTTTGACTCTTCAGAAATCGGGCAGACAATGAGCGAAATTGTTGCTTATGGTACCGCCGTTGTGATTGAGCCAGAAGGATAAACGCCAGTGCTTCGACGAGTGCTCATTGCCTATGGTGTACTCTGCATTATCGGTGCGGTCATCCTGCTAGCGGCTCATGTAACGACTGTCCTTGTGATTTACCTGGCTATCAATGGTCTTGTGATTGCAGCAGCTATCCTCTTTGAGCGCTCTAGTTACCGTTCAAAAGCCGATAGAACGCAAGGAAAATGGCAGTCTACAGGTGAACGCTTCAATGATCCAACTACTGGGCAGGTAATTGAGGTATACTACAACCCGCAAACCGGTGAGCGCGACTATCGTGAATCAGGTCCCCAAACTTAAGCACATCAAGAAGAGAAAGTATGTAAAAATGACGCAACAACCTGTTCAGTTTCTTCAGGATTCTGCGTTTCCATGAGTTGCATTCGTAACTCCTGTGCTCCCGAAAAACCATTTGCGTATACTTTAAAAAATTTACGTAGTATGGGAAAATGCTTAGAATTTCCCCAGGTGTTCTGCCAAAGCCACATATGCGCAAGTAACAATTGCAGTTTCTCTTCTGGTGTTTTATCACGTAATGTAGTAGTTTCTGAAAAGAGGTACGGGTTTTCAAAAATACCTCTTCCTATCATTGCACCATCTGCTCCGACTTCTGCCACTTTTTGTTTCGCCTCGCACAGTGATTTCACATCCCCGTTCCCTATAACAAGCGTTCTGCTTTGCATTGCATTTCTCATGTCAACCACTGTTTTTAGCTTGTCCCAATGTGCTGGAACTTTGGACATTTCAGAAACGGTACGCGCATGAACGGTCAACGCTACTGGTTCTTGTTCTAGGACAAAGGCAATCCAATCAAAATCAATTGCCCGAAAACCAAGCCGTGTTTTGATGCTGACAGGTATGAGACCTGCGGCCCCTTCCTTCGTCGCATCAATAATTTCTTTTGCAAGCGGTCTGTTATTTATGAGTCCTGAGCAGGCACCTTTTTGCATGACGCCGGACGCGGGACAACCCATGTTCAGGTCAATGCCATCAAACCCCATATCTATCAGTTTTTTCGCCGCTTTGAAGAAATTTTCGGGACGGGTTCCCCATATTTGAGCGACTAAAGGCCGTTCTGCTTCAGTATATCGTAGCCTTTGCATCACATTTCTTTCGCCTTTTGAGAACATCCCTTCAACATTCGTAAATTCAGTGAAAAAAACAGCAGGTTTCCCATATCGGGCAATAACTTGCCTGAGTACAGTATCTGTCACATCATCCATCGGTGCCAGGATAAATATAGGTTTTTGTAAATGATTCCAGAAATTTTTCATGCTGAAGATTGTACACGCTGGCTTCATGTCTGGCAAGTCAGGGTTGAACATATAAGACTGATACAAAATCCCATTCCTTCTGATATCATAAGTTTAAATTATACCATCATGAGCGAAAATTGCTTTTGTAAAAATCATTCAAATCTCCTTTTTACGTTGCTTGACAAAATATTAATCTTTACGGTGAATTATTTTTATCACTTTAAAATATTTTATTTTACAAACAAAATATTGAGTCTTGATATGTCGCAAGAACAACCTGCATTGCCGATGCGCACTCTGGTCAACTCGATGGTGTGCTACCATTTCGTGCATACAGGAAAACAATTACCACCATATCATCAAATAGATTGACAATATCGTAGTAATATGTTAATATACCCTCACCAATCAAGAAATAGCCTGATCATATAGGAGATAGACCGTGCTCCAATCACGAGAAGAACTTGAAAATGAGGTTGTAACACATTACCGTATGTTGATACATGCTCTGAAAGCGTCCTCTGGAACGATTTGGATGGAAATCGACCTCACCATAGCTCAACTTCGAACATTACTTGTACTTGCCGAAGAGGGTCCGCTAGTGATTGGACAAATCGCACAGCGCATGGGCATAGGTTTATCAACAGGAGGGCATCTTGTCGATCGGCTAGTACAGGCAGGCCTGGCAGAACGCACTGAAGATGCCGAAGATCGACGCCGAACATTGGCACGACTTACTCCCAAAGGCGAAGATCTGTATGCACGGCTTCTCAATCCTTCCCTACAAATGCAAACCTTAATTCAGAAGTTGGAAAGTGAGGATCTGTCAGCATTTTTGCAAGGACTTAAAGCACTCAATCGGTTAGTAGAGGATGAGCCAAAAGCTAACCGCTCGCTATGATCATCTTTATCACACTGTTAAATTAAGTAGACACAGGAGGAATTTAGTCTTATGGCGCAAACACAAACCGCGTCAGTAGCACCAGCATCTATCCCGGAATATCAACCGCTAAGTGCAACTCTCAGCCGTGGAAGGATCTTCTCGATTCTTCTTGGGGTAATCCTTGGCATGCTGCTCGCTGCGCTTGATCAGACCATCGTCGGTACCGCTTTACCGCATATAGTTGCCGACCTTGGCGGCCTTGATCACTACGCCTGGGTTGTCACGGCCTATCTGCTCGCCTCGACGGTCTCGATTCCCATCTGGGGCAAGCTCTCTGACATCTACGGTCGGCGCACGTTCTTTATCCTTGGTATGGTCATTTTCTTGATCGGCTCGGCTCTGGCAGGCACCAGTCAGAATATGACCCAACTGATCATCTACCGTGGCATTCAAGGCGTGGGAGCAGGCGCGATGATGCCTATTGCCATGGCCATCATCGGCGATATCTTTTCGCCTGCTGAGCGCGGGAAATGGCAAGGCTTGATCGTGGCTGTCTTCGGTCTCGCCTCGATCGTTGGACCGACCCTGGGAGGCTGGATTACTGATAACTGGGGCTGGCGCTGGGTCTTCTATGTGAACATGCCCGTGGGTGTGCTCGCTATCCTGACGGCAGGCATCGTGTTGCCAAAGATTGTCATCCGTAGGCAACATATCATTGACTACCTGGGCGTCGTTACCCTGATTGCATGGACAGTACCCCTGCTGCTGGCTTTCTCCTGGGCCGGCACGCAATACGCCTGGGGCTCCTGGCAGGTCATTGGCTCGTTCATCTTCGCTGCAGTGATGTTGGTCACCTTCGTTTTAGTCGAGCTGCGGGCGACCGAGCCAATCATCAGTCCCAAACTGTTTAAGAACAGCATCTTCACGATCTCGACCATCGCGATGTTCCTGGTCAGTGCTGGGATGTTTGGAGCAATCCTCTACTTGCCGCTCTTCGTCCAGGGCGTGCTCGGCAAAAGCGCCACGAATTCCGGCCTGGTGCTGACGCCATTAATGCTTGGCTTCATGTTCAGTAGTATTGTGGGCGGGCAGTTACTCTCACGCACTGGTCGCTACAAGATTCTGGCCATCATCGGGTTCATCGTCGCCGCAATTGGTATGTTCCTGCTCTCGCGTATGACTCCTGCGACAACCCAGCCTGAGCTTGTGCGCAATATGGTCGTCACCGGCCTGGGTATCGGTGTGATGATGAGTCTGTTTACGATCGTTGTCCAGAATGCTTTCCCCTACAGGCAGCTCGGCGAAGTCACGGCCAGCCTCACCTTCTTCCGCTCTATTGGCTCGACCATGGGCGTGGCAGTGATGGGGACCATCATGATCAATGGGTTCCAAAA
>DATMNR010000512.1:0-3106 GCA_035568795.1 Ktedonobacteraceae bacterium | reverse complement strand
GGCATGAGATGGGCTGCATCTCCAAGTAGGAAGACACGTCCCTGCGATAGCGTTTTAGCAATAGCGGCATGAAATGTGTAGATAGCGCGTCGTTCAATCTGTGCTTTTTGGGTTAAACCGTTTCTTTGGGATGCTCTGGTCTGTTGAATGAGTTGTTGTATGACCTCAACTGGCAATAAATCCTTTTCGTCTTCTCCTGGCAAGAGCATAAACTCCCAGCGTCTTCTGCTGTTGGGAGCAGGAACTGTTACAGCCGGGCGCCTCGGATTACAGAAGAAAGTAACATTAACCAGCTTATCCTCGTCCTGTGCAGTATCCACGACCAGCCATTTTTGGAAATAACGATGATTACGTTTTGTGTTACCTCGAGCAGTTGGAAGTAAAAGCCCTTGAAGGCTCACCTTCTGCATAGGAATACCAAGAGCATGACGGATGTTACTCTTCCCACCATCACAAGCAAGTAGGTAGAGACATTCTATATCGTAGAATAAACCGTCGGCAGATCGTGCTGATATCTGTACTGCATGCTCGTACTGCACAAAGGTCTCAACAGTATGTTGAAAAAGAACCTCAACGCATGCAAAGCGTTCCAGTCCTTGCAGAAGAGTTGCTTCGAAAGCAGGCTGGTGAAAAGTCGAGATGAGGGGATAGCCGTTCCTATTGCTGGTGGGTGCAATCTTCGATAGATAGTACCGCCCGGATAAATAATGGGCATCAACATTCAATAGCACATTTTCGAGGATTGCGTTGCCCAGCCCCATAGCCTGACAGGTACGCAACCCTTCATCATCAATGGAGATAGCCCGGGGTATATCGCTCAGAGTTGCATTGCGTTCAAGCAATAGCGTATCGATGCCTGCGTTGCCCAGCAAATTAGCTGCACTCAATCCTGTTGGACCGGCTCCGACTATGACGACGGATACCTTTCTTTTTATCGTTCTTGGTTGTTGCATATAAGTTGTTAAGGAACTGTCGCAACTCCTCTTAAATTGAACCAGATTACTCTCGAAAAGACCTGAAGAAAACTGTTTGAATCAGAAAAAGCGTATCATTGCTATTCGCTTGCCCTAAACAAGTATATAATACAAACACCACACTAAGAAAGTTATGCAGTAACAAGAAGGATTCTATGCAGAAAAACCAAGATTATATCATGCTATTTCGCCCTCCAATCAATGAATGGTTAAAGGCTTTCAATGCACATGATGTTGGCGCTATCGTGGCTCTATATACAGAAGACGCAGAGCTGTTTGATTCTGGCATGAAGCGTCCTCGCCGTGGGCGTAAGGAAATTCAGCAATGGTTCAGCACGCGTTTTAGTAGCATGCCTTCAATAAACTATGTGCCAAAGGGGCAAGCATTTATGGAAGATGGACAAGCAGCCTTGACATGGACGACACGTGGAAAAAGCCCGCGTTTGCTCGGTCAAGCCTGGCTTGCGCGCCCCTTTCAGGTGGAAGGCGTAAGCGTGTTTTTGTTTCGTGATGGTCTGATTCAGAAACAGCGCGGTTATTATGATCACCTGTCCGCCATAGAGCAAATATTGCCCCCCGTCAAATGGATATTGCCACGCAGGCTCTAAAAGCATCTTAAAAGCCTTATCCACACTCCAAAATAGTTATCCACACACCTCACTTCAATATGTGGATAACTATTTCTTTTTTAGATGGAAGGAATCTATATTTGATCGTTAATGTTGTATCAACGTTCGTCCTGTCATATCCTTTGGTTTTGGTATACCTAATACGTCCAGGATAGTAGGGGCTACGTCGGCTAGAATGCCATCGTTGCGCAGTCGTACCTGTGCCATTTGTGGCACAACCAGGTAGAGTGGTACAGGGAACGTCGTGTGTGCGGTAAATGGCTTCCCCGTTTCATAATCAATCAACTGTTCCGCGTTGCCATGATCGGCAGTAATCAGAAGTCCGCCACCCATTGCAAGCGTTGCCTCCACTACCTGTCCAACTCCTGTATCAACTATCTCCACCGCCTTAATCGTCGCCTCTATAACACCGGTGTGCCCAACCATATCAGCGTTTGCATAATTCATGACGATGAAATCATAATCACCACTACGAATATGTTCTATAGCGGTGCTGGTTACTCCTGCAGCACTCATTTCTGGCTGTAAATCATATGTTGGTACCTTGGGTGAAGGTACCAATAGCCGATCCTCGCCAGGAAAAGGTGTCTCTCGCCGGCCGTTGATAAAATAAGTCACATGCGCATATTTCTCGGTCTCGGCGGTATGGAACTGTCGCAATCCCTGCTCAGAGATCACGCGGGCTATTGGCATCTCGACCTCGTCAGCACGGAAAGCTACAGGCGCATCCAGTCCCTCTTCATAGGCAGTCATCATTACATATTGCAAGTTTTCTAAACGTGCTCCCCTGTCAAATTTTCCCTGTGCTTGAGGCGGAAGCTCATCTAATATAAAGGCCTTTGTCAGTTGGCGTGCTCGATCGGGGCGGAAATTATAGTGGATTAATGCATCGCCTGCTTGCACAACAGCGACGGGTTGCTGATCTTCCATGACTACTGTTGGTATAATAAATTCGTCAGTGACGCCTTGTGCATATGATTGCTCAATTGCGCCAGTTGCCGAAGTTGCTCGTATCCCCTCAGCGCGAGTCATGGCGAAGTATGCAAGCGCTGTGCGATCCCAACGATTATCCCGATCCATCGCATAGTAGCGTCCACTGACAGTTGCTACTTTTGCCGCGTGTATTCCACCAATCTCTTGAGCGCGAGCTTGTAGATAGCGCATGAATTCAACGCCTCCAGTTGGCGAGGTATCCCGGCCATCTGTAAAGCTGTGAATGTATACATGTTCGATGTCATGTATGTTAGCCAGGCCTAGCAGCGCTTCCAGGTGCGTCTCATGCGCATGCACACCACCATTGCCTAGCAGCCCGCAAATATGCAGTCTTGACCCATTTTTCTTCACGTGCTCAACTGCCTTGAGTAGTGCGGTATTTTGGAAAAACGAACCATCTTTAATTGATTCGTTCACACGAGAATAGTCTTGCAGTACACGCTTGCCTGCACCAATGTTCTGGTGTCCGACTTCGGAGTTTCCCATCTGACCTTCAGGCAAACCTACCGC